>JAFYQA010000185.1 GCA_017547315.1 Roseburia sp.
CATAAGCACTGTTACACAATCCCAGCACTGCTGATAAAACAAACAATAATTCAATTCCCAGACTTTCCCAAATCCAACCGCCGAACAATGCGATAAAAATGGTTATCACATGGTTAATTGATACCCCCGTAGAAATTGTCGCCTTTACCTCTTCCGGAGTGTCGGACAAATCCTGCACATAAATATTCGATGCCATAGATGCTAAAGAAATGATAGAATCCAGCACGTAATTTACACAACATACGATAAATGCCACATTCTTTGGGAACAAATGATGTGCAAATCCATAAAAGAAACACACCAACACCAAAATCAGTGTATCTGCCACCATAACAACCTTGTAGCCCAATTTATCGATAATTCTACCAACTACCGGCGATGCAAAGAATCCTGCAATTGCAGAAACAGCAAACAGAAGGCTAATAGTCGCCGCATTGGCTCCATAGAATAAAATGAGTACATATGGTCCAAAAGTGAAAAATACCTGCTTTCTGGCTCCATAAAACATTTCCAACATATAATATTTGGTGTACTTTTTATGAAAATAAAAACGTCTCTTTGTTGCATCCGTCTCGCTTTTACCTGTAATACGCATCGTACACATCATACTTACCGCTGCAAGTAGCACCGCTACCACAAAAAACAATTTGTATGGCTGACTCTTTGCAAATAATGAAAATGCTACTACTATCACCAAATACCCTACCAGTGTACCAATCTGACTTGTAGCACTCTGCGCTCCAAGTGCAGCTCCGCCACGTCCGGCCTTGGCATATTTAAGGCTCAGTGTATTTTTCATTCCCAGCTGAATATGTTCTCCCAACGAATATATGCATATTGCCAACGTTACCAGCACTTTATCTGGCGGCAAAATCGTCATCATCCCCATGCCAACCAACATAATTACCGCGCCAACCTTGTACATGGTCTCCGCCGACAGCATATAAAACGCTGCCAAAATAAAGACTAACATAACCCCTGGTAATTCACGGAAAAATTCCATAAGTCCTCTATCCATCTCACCCATTCCAACAACTTCCGCAAGGTAGTTGTCGAGCATACCTTTGTAAAGACCGTAAGAGAGACCAGTGATAAGGAGTGATAGTAAAAATATTTTAAATTTAGAATTTTCTTCGAAAGCTTCTTTCCATTTCTCTAACATTTCTTATTTTAACTTCTCCCCATCACTAAATGCTTTTCCAACTTCTGCTCCCATTCCTACATACGCGTGGCTAACCGGGTCATAAGCGATTGGTTTCAGTTTCTTTCTATCAATTTTTCCATCTGTCAAGATGCTTTCATCCGCGTTCACATTTACGATTTCGCCTACTAGAATCTCATCTTCATAACTCTTTACTTTACATTCTAATGCCATCGGCAATTCATCAATAAGCGGCGCATTTACAAAAGCACTTTTTGTTGCATGGAATCCTGCCTTTGTAAATTTATCCGGTACTTTGCCAGCAGTCTCCACGCCCACGTAATCACATGCCACTACCGTATCTTCCGTTCCGATACTTACCGTAAATGCTCCTGTCTTCATGAAGTTCTCACTTGTCTTATGGTGTCCCATGCTGATAGTAACTTCGTTCATATCTGTAATTGTGCCCCATGCTGCGTTCATGGCATTTGGCACTCCGTTCTCATCATAAGTTCCGATTATCAAAACCGGCATTGGATATAAGTATGGTTTTGCTCCAAAATTTACTCTACTCATTTCTTATCTTGCTCCTTTCAAAATTGGAGAAATATGTTTATAAATCAACATTGTAATCCCCACTGAAAATAATCCTTTCACAATCGTAAACGGCATATTAAAACAAATTAAGCACTGCAAAATATTATTCATAGAAGGAACAATCGCACGATATGCCTCTAAGATGACTTCTTCCGGCATAAAATTATAATAAATCGGATAGGTCAGGAAATAATTAACAGGAATACTCACAAGTCCCATCAAAACTGCACCGATTGTTGCACCTTTTACTGCACTCTTTTTATTTTTCTTGTAATCATAAATAAGACCTGCCGGCAAAACAAACATCACACCTAATAGGAAGTTCGATAATTCACCAACACCGCCGGTTGATGTAATAAACAAATGCAACAGGTTCTTCACTAAACAAACCAACACACCACACATTGGTCCCATCGAAAATGCCCCAATTAACGCTGGCAACTCCGAAATATCCATCTGAATAAAAGACGGAATTAAAAATGGAATTGGAAAATCGATAAACATCAACACATAGGCCACTGCTGATAACATCGCTGTTACTGTTATGTACCTTACACCATTTTTTCTCACTGCATTACTCATAATTTTGTCTCCTTTTACCTTTACGGAATTTACGGTTGCAGATTTTCATGTTTTTCTTTTAACATATAAAAAACCCCGAATCTTTTTTATTCGGGGTAACTCATGTCAATCTCTGTATACCTGCCTTATAGCATGCATATTCACCAAAAACATGTCATCTTCTCTCATCCAGACTTTACTGTCGGTTTTGGATTCTCACCAAATCGGCCGCATGCGCGGTTCACGGACTTATCTGCTTATGCAAAATCACCGTCGGTCGGGAATATCGTGATGGTCACGAGCACCCTGCCCCGAAGAATTCCTTATATAATTTCTATTCATTATATCTTATTATATGCCGTTATACAAGAGATTTGTTTGTACTATTATCACTCTTTCCAATAGTCAATTGTTTCCTGCGGTGTTGTATCTATGCCAAATAGCAGCCACATAAAATCTTCTTTTTCGTTATAAATATTAATGATTTTGATGCACTCCTCTTCAATAGTATAAAACACATAATTTTTCGACACAAATATGTACCGATAATCCGAAGTTACTCCGAACATATTCTCCACTGACGGACCTTTCTGCTCATTTTCAGCAAGACCTCTGATTGCTCCAGTTATTTTTCCAACAACCTCTTTTGCCTTCTTACTACCATATTTTGCTACTATAGCACTATTGATACCTCGAAGTTTATCCGCTGCATCAGGAGTATATTTTATGTTCTTCAATCCAATACCCCCAATTCCTTTTCCAAATCGTCAGCGTCAATCCAGCCTTCTTTTTCTGCACGTTCTTCGGCTCTTTTCAAATCCATCATAAGCATAGCTACTGCCTGTTCCCTTAAAGCATCTTTGCTATTCTTAGTTACTAAGAAAGGCAATCCCTCCACATTGATAGATTGCTGAATAAAGGTATTAAAAGCATCTGTTAATGTCATTCCTGTTTTCGCATATATTTCTTCAACGGTCTTTTTTATCTCAGAATTAATTCTCACCTGAAAAGTAGAATCTTTTGGTGCTGTTGCAATATTTAATGTAGTATCCATAATTATCCCCCTTTTCTTTAAATATATCATCTGCATTTTCCCATGTCAATACATTGTCATTACACCTATTTCTTTTTAGTATCCCACAATCATCTAAAAATATTATTTTTGAGCAAAAAATTATCCCCAGAAGCCTACTGCCTCTGAGGATAATTTTTTGCAAATCTATTCATTTTAACGACTTTCTTTCTGGAACGCTGTCATATCTAACTTGCCTTCACTCTTTGCCACTGCGATAGATGCAACCGAGTCACCTACACAGTTTAAGGAAGTAACAAGCATTTCGATTGGACGGTTGATTGCAAGGATTAATGAGTAAGCGATTAATGCCTGCTCACCGGTAAATCCTACACCCGAAAGGATAGTGAAGAGGATTACCGCACCTGCACCCGGAGC
>JAFYQA010000186.1 GCA_017547315.1 Roseburia sp.
CCTGTCCCATCACCGCAATCTCAGGGTCTGCAGTAATCAATTTATAAATAAAAGGAAGTCCAAATGCTCCAATCAACATAAATGGTATCGACGATAACACACTTAATAAAATCCCCGTCCATCCAGTCTCCTTAGCATCTGTCATTTCTCCTTCTCCGAGGAAACGTGACAATCGCGAATTCACACCCATCGCTGTTCCAATCGCTATTGCAAATAAGAAAAGTGTAATCGGAAATGCCACTGTTGTCGCCGCCAGAGCCTTCTCGCTAATTCGCGCCACAAACATACTGTCTACCATACCATATAAACTAGATACCAATGTGGACACCATCAGCGGTACAGAACGTTTCATTACCAGTTTCGGAATCGGTGTCGCCTCCATCGGATTTGCTGCCATTTCTTTTGTCATAAATAACCTCTCATTTCCTATCCTTATCGGTGCCCTACGCACCCGTTCTTTTCAGCCTCAATATTTACCTATAAGTATATAGAACCCCGCATGTGTTTTCATTTAATATTTTGCTGTATTTTAGCACAATTTTTAACTATTTGTTGATTATGTCAAAATTTGTGTTATTCTATTTTTATAAAAACTTTGGAGTGAATCATGTACGCTTATTTAGAAAACTTACCTATTTCAGAAAAAAGGAATATTTTAATAGACATGATTTTAAAAAATGTAGGCATCGGTGACGAAAAGCGCTCCACCATGCACATAGAAAAGCTTATCAGCATTTTTCTTG
This sequence comes from Roseburia sp., assembly GCA_017547315.1. Next base: position 744 of record JAFYQA010000186.1, read on the forward strand.
AACTTCCTGCAGAAGAGCATTTTGTTGAAATCAAACTTTTAGCAGTCGAACTAAATGCGCTCTTACGCCAGCTCACACATACTTATAAAGTCCATGCACATTATTCTGAAGACATATATCGCGATTTTTGTCAAAACATAAATACATGTACACTTTTCTCCCAATTAGAAAAATTACTAAAACGCATGGTCATTGACTACCTGCAACTTATCCGTAATTATTCAAGACAGCACTACTCTAACTTAATCCGGTCCTGCTTAGATTACATCGATTTCCACTTTGCAGAACCGATTACGCTCTCCGGTCTTGCTGAGCATTTTTCTGTATCTGACAGTTATCTCTCTTCCCGCTTTATGCAGGAAACCGGACAGAATTTTGTAACCTACGTAAATACCGTCCGCATCAATTATTCTTGCACATTGCTACGCAGGTTGCAGATATCCATGCAAAAAGTTGCTGAGTTGTGCGGCTTTTCTAGTTCTAATTATTTCGCTAGAGTGTTTCATCAGCAAATGGGGATTAGTCCTACCGAGTTTCGCAAGCACAAAAAAATACTGACAGAATTACCAACATGGAGGATTTCAAAAAATAATTATGAAACGACTAAAAAAATACGAACACACAATATACGCCAGTTACCTTGGCTATATCACACAGGCGATTGTAAATAACTTTGCACCGCTACTATTTCTAACATTTGCAGCAGACTATCATCTAACTTTAGATAAGATTACTTTTATTACTACATTAAACTTCGCAGTACAGTTGATTATTGACCTGCTCGGTGCAAAATATGTAGATAAAATCGGTTACCGTCCATGCGTTGTGGCAGCCCACATTTTTTCTTTTATAGGTTTGGTAAGTATGGCATTTCTGCCAGACTTACTTCCAAATAGTTATATCGGGCTTTTGATTGCCGTTGTATTTTATGCCATTGGAGGCGGACTCATCGAAGTCCTCATCAGTCCAATTGTAGAAGCCTGTCCCACCGAAAAAAAAGAGGCTGCTATGAGCCTCTTACATTCCTTCTACTGTTGGGGACATGTAACAGTCGTACTGTGCTCTACAGCCTTTTTCCAGTTCTGTGGCATTGAGAATTGGAAGCTTTTAGCATGCGTCTGGGCATTAGTTCCACTTGCGAACACGTTTTACTTTTTGCTAGTTCCGCTCTATCCGATTGTAAATGATCACGAACGCATCCCGGTTCGCCAGATGATAACGCAAAAGGCCTTTTGGTTGCTCATGATTATCATGGTCTGTGCTGGCGCATCTGAACAGGCAATGAGCCAGTGGGCTTCCGCTTTTGCCGAGTCTGGCTTGAATGTGTCTAAGACCACAGGAGACTTAGCAGGACCATGTGCCTTCGCCATTTTAATGGGTACTGCTCGTGCGATTTACGGCAAATACAGCGAGCGTATTCCTCTGAAAAAAATGATGATTGCCAGCTCTATCCTTTGTATTGTCTGCTATCTGGTAGCTGCTCTATCAGGGAATCCAGTCGTTGGTCTTATCGGCTGTGCCATGTGTGGTTTTTCCGTAGGTATCTTCTGGCCTGGAACCTTTAGTACCGCCGCTGTTACACTTCCAAACACAGGAACTGCTATGTATGCCTTGATGGCATTAGCAGGTGATGTAGGCTGTTCTGCCGGTCCATCCGTAGTCGGATTTATTGCCAATGCAAATGATAACAATCTAAAACTCGGAATTATTTTTGCAATTATATTCCCAGTAGGCATTTTATTAGGTATAACATATTTACATAGAAAGAATATTTAATATCCCCTCTCCCCAATACTAATAAAAGGTGTATAATAGAAACAAGTTAATTAATCAGAGAGGACTATAAGTTTGAAACAAATAAGTAGGGGACAGCCAAAGAATAGAGGGCATGGAAAATAAACCATCAAAATAGGTGGTTTCGAAAAGTGAATATAGACACAACACCTAATCAGGTAACGGGAGAGGCATCTTCTTTGATGATATATCCTCGTTGTTTAAGTAGATTAAGTGCCTGTGAAGTAGTCAGTACTTTTGATTCGTTCACAGGACGTTGTTCAAGAAAGCCTTCTGGTGTGTATGGTTTTAAATCTGTGAGTATGTGCCAAATAGCGGTTAGGAGCATGCGACAGATAGCAATGATAGCTTTCTTGTGACCACGGCGTGCTTTTATACGTCGATAGCGTGAGGTAAATTCAGGATGTTTCTTAGATTTGATTAAAGCATTTGCAACTTGCACCAAAACTGGTTTAAAATAAGAACCAGCACGGGAAATCTTAGTGGATTTGATTTTACGATTGCTTTGGTCATTGCGGGGACAACATCCAGCCCATGATACGAGGTTTTTAGCTGTGGGGAAGACAGACATATCACCTCCGATTTCAGAGAGTACCTGAATAGCAGTCATTGGGTTCTTATCGAATCCTGGTACGGTTCGAATAAGAGAAAGAGCTTCATCGTATTTATCACTGAGACGAAAGATTTCCCGTTCTAATTCTGACCGATGCGATTCTAATTCATCGATGTGATCCAAGCATTGTCTAAGTTTTACAGCTTGTTCAGCAGAGATGGCACCATCAACAGCAGCCTGTATTTCTTCGATTGGAGCTTTACATCTGCTATGCACAAAAGGTGTTACATCAAAAGTTTCCCCAGGGTGTTGTAAAATTTGTTCCGTAATAGAACGAGAAGATTTACCAAATACATCAGAAAAGACATCATCTAATTTTAAGTTAGATACAGTAAGACAATTTTGAGCACGATTTTTTTCTCCAGTAATCATACAGGTGAGCTTATATCGGTATCTTACCAAATCTCTTAATTCACGGATGTCAGCAGGTGGAATAAAGGAAGGTTTTACCATTCCGCACATATATAAGTCACAAATCCACTTTGCATCCTTGCGGTCCGTCTTGTTGCCTTTTTGAGGCTTTGTGTATTTGGGGTGAGAAAGAGTAACCCAGATGTTATTTTCCTCTAGGATATTAAAAACAGGAATCCAATACTTGCCGGTAGATTCCATACAGACATCAGTACAATTATATTTTGCAAGCCAGTCACACAACTCTAGCAGACCTTTTGAAAAGGAAGAAAAGCGAGCTTGCTTATACTCTGTACGGCTATGTGAATCAGTAATACCAATGCAGGCATAGATCCATGTTTTATGGACATCGAGTCCACAACAATTATTTTTTAAGATTTTAAATGACAATAAAATAACCTCCTGATGATTTATAGTTATAAAACTGACAGTGACTGGTCATCCGGCAAAATCGAGTCGACTTTGGAAGAGATAAGTTTACGGGCTACTGTTATGCGCCAATCATTGATGCCTTAACGGATGACCGACAACAAATAAATATACGAGGTCGCCGCTATACAGCCCCGCCACTCACCTCCACGTGTTCTGTAGTGTGTCAGTCTTATAGTGAAATAATATCAGAAGGAAACAAGAAAAGAAAAGCGAAAGTCAGCCAACATGTTTCATGACGCATTGGTGCCTTTCGCAGAAAGGCGGAAAATAAATATGCAAATGAATTTTCATAGAAAACTTCCAATTCCACAGGAGGTAAAGGACGAGTTTCCGTTGACAGAGCGTATGAAACAGGTGAAGGCAGAGAGACGCAAACATTAAGGCAGTGTTCG
>JAFYQA010000012.1 GCA_017547315.1 Roseburia sp.
AATTGCTGTAAAAGAAGGTAATGAAAATAGCGAAAAGATTAAAGCATTAGTAGAAGTATTAAAATCTGATGCAATCAAAGAATATATCAATAGCACATATGATGGTTCTGTAATACCATTTGAATAAGAGAATTTGCTGGAAAAAGAATCAGAGATAGAATAGTAATATACCAAATAAAAGAGCAGGTCAAAGACCTGCTCTTTTATTTGGTATAAAATAGGATGGTCAGGGAGTCCGAAGACACCCCCGACCTGTATGAAGTAATTAAAGTATATATCAAAAATATGTTGATAACATCCGTTTTTGTTACGAAAAACTTGAAAAAACTATGTTTTTATGACATTATAATGTATAAAGAAAGAATAACGGCAAATGGAGGAGTCTCTGTATGGCAAAATCAACACAAAAAATGCCACAGATTTATATTGGTAGAAATTATTCCAGTGGGGAGGAATTCAGACAAACTACGGGGATGACGAAGGATTATTTTGAGGTCGGTTATATTATATCTGGTGCACAGAAAGTAATTACTTCTACAAAAACTTACGATGCCGTGGCAGGAATGGTAGGAATTACACATCCGTATATTTATCATAAACTGATTACTACGTCGGATGAACCATATGAATGTATTTTGATAAGATTTACGACCGCATTTGTAGAACCATTGATACAGATTGTAGGGCGCACGATTGTAGATAAATTAGAGGCACAGACTATTTTCAGTTTTGCTCCAGCTTCGCAGGAAAAAATTTGCAGGATGTTTTTGGAGATGGAGGAAGAATTTAAGAAAGAACATCCGTATCGCGAGTTGATTCTGCAAGGTATGTTATTCCGTTTGATATTTACTATTTATGAAGAAAAGTTATCGGTTTCTACTGTAGTGACGAATTGTAAACCATTAACACCACCGATTATGGATGCTATTGTGTATATAGAGGAGAATTTTATGGAGAATCCTTCCGTTGAAGAGGTGGCGAAAGTTGCAGGATTCTCTACGGCATATTTTTCGAGAGTTTTTTCATCGCAGATGGGGAAATCGTATAGTGAGTATCTGGACGGTATAAAAATAAAGTATGCACAGATATTACTGACGCAGACGAAGAAAACGATTATGGAGATAGCAGAAGAGACAGGATATTGTCATGGTAATTATTTGAATAGTCAATTTAAGAAAAAAGTAGGAATGACACCGGGGCAGTATCGCAAAAAGAACCGTGAGTTGACGTAAATAGATTTATAGGAAAAACAAGGAGATAAAAGTAGAATGAAGAAGAACTTAGAAGAGATTTCAGATGGAAAAATATATGGCTTGCAGGATATGGTGCGAGCAGCATGCAATGATTGTGAAGGCTGTCATTCCTGTTGCGAAGATATGGGAGATTCTATTATTTTAGATCCGTTGGATGTATATCTGTTGCAGAAAAATCTGGGCGTAACCGTAGAAAGTCTGATTGAGAAAAAAATAGAGCTTCGCATGGTAGATGGATTAATTTTACCGAATATGATGATGAGTGAGGAGACAAATTGTTGTGTTTTTCTAAATGAGGAAGGGCGTTGTAGTATTCATAGTTTTCGCCCAGGAATCTGCCGTCTGTTTCCACTAGGTCGTATTTACGATGAACATGGATTGTCGTATTTTTTGCAGAGTGAAGGCTGCATAAAGCAGAATCGCAGCAAGGTGAAAGTGTCAAAATGGCTGGATACACCAGAATTAAAACGTAATCAGCAATATTTGATTGACTGGCATGATTTCAGAAAGCAGATGGAAAAAGTAATCGCTGATACCGCGGATGAGAAGATGGTAAAGACGATTACGATGTTTTTATTGAATACATTTTTTATTCAGCCGTATGATGTGAACGCGGATTTTTATGAACAGTTTTATGGAAGGTTAGAACGCATTCAAGCTGTATTACAGGGATAGTTTGGCAGAAGAAAAAGACTGGAATTTTATATAGAATGTATGGAATTATGTGATGGAGGAGAAGACGATGGATTTCAGTAAAGTAATGCAATTTAAGTGGACCTGGCGCGATTATCAAGCGAGAGTGTTGGAAAATGCAGAAAAATATGTGCAGGATGGTAAGGTACATATCGTGGCTGCTCCAGGTTCGGGAAAGACGACATTAGGAATCGAATTGATTCGTAGAATGAATGAAAATGTGTTGATTTTGGCACCATCTGTTACGATTCGTGAACAATGGGCAGCACGTATCAAAGAAGGATTTTTGTTAGAGGGTGTGGACGGCGATAGTTTAATTTCACAGAGCATGAAACAACCAAAAGCGATTACAATTGCGACTTATCAGGCCTTGCATAGTGCGATGGTACGTTTTAAAGGCACATTGGATGATGTCAGTGAGGATAATGATACAGATGATGTTGTAGAGAAGAAAGTGAAAAAAACCAGCACAAAGGCAGAGAAGTTAGAAGAAGATGTAAACCAGGAGCGAGCCGGAGTAGAAGAGGTAGACTTTGAAGGCTTTGACTTGGTTAAGGTGATGAAAGAGAATAAGTTAGGCTTGCTTTGTCTGGATGAGTGTCATCATCTCCGTAGTGAATGGTGGAAAGCGTTAGAGCAGTTCCGAAAAGATTGTGGAGATTTAAAGGTAATTGCACTGACAGCTACGCCGCCGTATGATTCGACACCGACGATGTGGAACCGTTATATGGCAATGTGCGGAGAAATTGACGAAGAGATTACGGTGCCGGAATTGGTAAAAGAAGGAAGCCTTTGTCCGCATCAGGATTTTGTATATTTTAACTATCCAACAGAAGAGGAAAAAGCAGAGATTCAGAAGTTTAGGGATCGTAGTAGTAAGATGATGGAGAAGTTGATGCAGGATGACGAACTCTTAGAGGCGATTTCTAGTCATGCAGCTTTGACAGGTGTTATGAAGGATGAAAAGCTTTACGAGGATAAAGAATATTTGAAAGCTTTTTTAGTGTATTTAAAGAGTAAAAATGTAGAATTTCCGAAGAAGTTGCAAGCGGTAGCAGGGACACTGCGTCTTCCGAAAATGAACGCTTCTTATATGGAAAAACTTTTACAGGGATTCTTGTATAGTAATACAGAGGCTTATGCGTATAAAGAGGAGTATTCAGAAAAATTAGAAAAAGAGTTAAAAGCAGAGGGATTAATTGAAAAAAAACAGGTGGTTTTAAATACGAGTGCGGCAGTTGAAAAACTGTTGATTAATTCAAAGGGAAAAGCCAACAGTATCCGTGATATTGCTTTACATGAATACGAAGCAATGGGAAAAGACTTGCGTTTACTGGTGCTTACAGATTATATCCGCAAGGAGTATGAAAAGGCAGTGGGTGTACCGGAAGCAGATATCAATGCACTAGGGGTATTGCCGTTTTTTGAAATGCTTCGAAGAGAAGCAGGCGATAAAATGCGAATAGCGGTTTTGTGTGGAACAATCGTGGTGATTCCCGCAGAAGAAAAAGAAGCTTTAGAGAAAGAAATCGAAGGCGTCGGAAAAGTAACTTATGATACGATAGGTTCATTGCCAGAAACAGATTATGTAAAAGTAAATGCGGTAGGAGATGCTCACTTTTTGACGGGGGCGATTACCAATTTATTTTCGCAAGGCTGTATGCAGATTATGATTGGAACCAAGTCATTACTTGGGGAAGGTTGGGATTCACCTTGTATCAATTCTTTGATTTTAGCGAGTTTTGTAGGTTCTTTTATGCTTAGTAATCAGATGCGTGGCCGTGCGATTCGTACGTTTAAACAGAATCCGGAAAAGAGCAGTAATATCTGGCATTTGGTATGTTTAAAACCATGGGAGGAAGCGAAGGATGAGGAAGAAATCAGTGAAGATTTCAGTCTCTTAGAGCGCCGTATGGAACATTTTCTGGGACTTCATTACACAGAGAATACGATTGAGACAGGATTGGCACGATTGTCTTATATTAAGCGCCCTTTTGACGAGGCGAATGTAGCTGTGATTAACGAAAGTATGTTGAAATTATCCGGTGAGCGGTCAAACTTAAAACAGCGTTGGAATGAATCTCTTGCTATTTATAAAAAGATGGAGATCGCAGAAGAGACAGAAGTAATTGACGAGGCATTGGCAGAAACCGTATTTAAAGAGGCGAAGGGAAATGCGCTTCTTGGAGGCTTAGCGGCAGTCGGTTTAGGTATTGCTTCCCTAGCAACCGGTGGGGTACTTGGCACATTATTAGGAGTAGGAGCGGCATATAGTGCCTTTAAAGCGATTCCGAATGTGCCGAAAGTATTGACGATGGATACGCCTGTGAAACGTTTGCGTTCCTGCGGTATGGGTATTCGTAAAGCATTAATGAATCAGGAGCTACTTCAGACCAAGGGCACAACGGTGGCAGCAGAAACTACCAAAGAGAACAAGTCTTCTGTGTACCTTTGTGGTGGTACAAGTTATGAAAAAAATCTATTCGCGGAATGCGTACAGGAATTTTTTGCAGATATAAACGACCAGAGATATATTTTAGTGAAAAAGAGAAATCGCAAGGGAGAAGATGGTTTTTACAGTGTACCGGAATGTTTTGCGAAACGGAAAGAAGATGCAGAGAATTTTGCAGCGTGCATCACGCCTTATATTGGAGAATATGAGCTGGTTTATACCAGAAATGGTAAAGGAAAAGAACTTCTGCTAGAGGGTAGAATGAAGTCTTTAGAAAGGGAAGGAGCTGCTAGTGCAACACATAAAGTGGTAAAAGAGCAATAGTAGGATTTATTCCTTGGAATTTTATAATGTATAAGTGTCATTTATGGGAGGTTTACATAAAATAATATAGGGTGAAAGAATTGCCGAAAAAGGGAAGATTTTGCGAAAAATGAATTGACGGAAAATTCATTTATGTTTAAGATAACTAAAGAGTAAAATGAGAAGCGTAGAATCATAGCGGCAAAGGGAGTCGCTTTGGAATGGAGGCTTATATGTTTAAGGTAGTAAAGTTTGGCGGAAGTTCATTAGCAAGTGCAGAACAGTTCGCAAAAGTAGGAAATATTATTCGTGCGGATAAGGAAAGAAAGTTCGTTGTTCCGAGTGCGCCAGGTAAGCGTAACAGCAAGGACACTAAGGTAACAGATATGTTATATGCTTGCTATGCATTGGCAGAACAGGAAGAAGACTTCAAAGTACAGTTAAATAAAATTAAAGACCGTTACGATTCTATCATCAATGGTTTGCATTTGAAAATGTCTTTAGAAGAAGAGTTCAGAAAAATTGAAACAGATTTTAAGGCAAAAGCAGGTGTAGATTATGCAGCTTCCCGTGGTGAATATCTGAATGGTTTGATTATGGCTAACTATTTAGGATTTGAATTTGTGGATCCTGCAGAAGCAATTTTCTTTGATGAAAATGGTGAGTTTTTAGCTGATAAGACTAATGAAGTGTTGAGTAAACGCTTAGAGGGTATTGAAAGTGCAGTTATTCCAGGTTTCTATGGTGCAGGACCGGATGGAAGAATTAAGACATTTTCAAGAGGCGGTTCGGATATTACAGGTTCTATCGTTGCAAAGGCAGTGCGTGCATCAGCATACGAAAACTGGACAGATGTCTCTGGTTTCTTAGTAGCTGATCCAAGAATTGTAGAGAATCCAAAACCAATTAAAACGATTACTTACAGAGAGTTACGAGAGCTTTCTTACATGGGTGCGAGCGTACTTCACGAAGAAGCAGTATTCCCAGTTCGTAGAGCAGGTATCCCAATCAACATCCGTAATACCAATGCACCAGAAGACGTAGGTACATGGATTGTGGAGAGCACATGCCATCAGCCAGAATTTACCATTACTGGTATTGCTGGTAAAAAAGGTTTTGTATCTGTAAATATTGAAAAAGACAGAATGAATACGGAAGTAGGCTTCGGAAGAAAGGTATTGTCTGCATTCGAAGATTACGGTATCAGTTTTGAACATGTACCATCAGGTATTGATACGATGACGGTATTCGTACATCAGCCAGAATTCGAAGGCAAAGAGCAGTCGGTTATTTCTGCAATTCATCGTTATGCACAACCGGATAGCGTAGAATTAGAAGCGGACCTTGCGTTAATCGCAGTAGTAGGTCGTGGTATGAAATCTAACCGTGGTACAGCTGGAAGAATTTTCTCGGCATTGGCACATGCGAATATAAACGTGAAGATGATTGACCAGGGTTCTTCTGAGTTGAATATTATCATCGGTGTACGTAATGAGGATTTTGAAAAAGCAATTAAAGCGATTTACGATATTTTCGTAGTAACTCGTTTATAGGATATGATGAGAGAAGAAGAATTAAGTGTAAAAAGTGAAAAGAGCTTTTGGGAAGGCAGAGCTGCAATAACTTGTGTTATTGCAGTTACTGCCTTTTTGTGCTTTTTTACGGTGTTTGAAATCTTTGTAATTAAAATGGAGTGGAATCTGCCGGTTATGAGGGCGCTTATTGGTGGTTCTGAAAATTTTATTTTTTCTCAGTACAGAGAGGAAGAAGAACAATTGGAATTGAGTACGGAGAATGAAACAGAGGAGATAGAGTCTGCACTAAGACCTTCCGATGTTACTGTTAGTATAGTTGATACAGAAACTTTAACAAGTGAAGAACAGGTAGAAGATATTACAGATACACAGATATTATCGACGGAAAATATAGTAGATACCGAGAGTATGCCTGGTGAGGAAAATACTGTGGATGCAGAGCGCGATACTGAAACCGAGAAAGAAGAACTGCTACCGTATTATATCAAAATTAACCGTCAACAGAATGTGATTACCATATATGAGCCGGATGAAAATGGAGAATATACCATACCTGTAAAAGCTATTTTATGTTCTACCGGTTTATATAATGCGACACCAAGAGGTGTGTTTCATTTGTCTTCAAAATATATCTGGCGAGAATTGCATGGCGGTGTGTATGGTCAATATGCGAGTCGTATTACGGGGGGCGTTTTGTTTCATTCTGTACCTTATGCAAGCAAGAACAAATCTACACTATACTGGGATAAATATAATAAACTGGGGCAGCAGGCTTCTATGGGATGTGTACGTCTGACGGTGGAGGATGCAAAATGGATTTATGATAATTGCCCGTCCGGTATAGCAGTAGAAGTATACGATAGTGAGGATCCAGGGCCGCTTGGCAAGCCGGAGACGCTGAAATTGGATAAGGATAATGTGAATAAAGGTTGGGACCCTACAGATCCGGATGAGAAAAATCCATGGCATGAGTGGTCGAAGGATGGTTGAATCATGTTACGTGCAAAAGATTAGGCGACATTCAAATATTTTTATTTGATGCCGCCTGTTAAGCTATTTCGTCCATGGGACCTTTTACCTCTCTTTAATTTTTTAGGTGTTTTAATCTTTTCTTTTTAAAAGATTTTTCCTGAAAACGATTATCTTTTCGTCCTAAACTATTGATTTCAATTTTTAAAAGTTTTCTTCTTTTTCGCTTGTTTTTTATAGAAGTTATTCCTCTTCTCAATTTTCTAAAGTTTTCTTCTTTTTGGACTTCTTCGTTTCTAAATAATGACTTCCGATTTCTGTTCTACATATAGCACCTTTCGAATCGTATCATATAAGATAAGAATTAGTTCATGGTCTGATACTTATTCTCTTTTTCCCTTATTGGTTCCGGCTACGTTTTCCTTCTTTATCAAGATTTAAAATCGAATGCGGTTAAGTTTTTGTTGGACCGTACCTCTCTTTCTTAGATTATGAAGTTAAGATTTACGTTTCTGGTGGTTTGTACCTTCCTTTCTGTAAGTCTTATTTGTTTTTGTTAAGTTCATTATATCTGTCAATTTAGGATTTGTCAACTATTATTTTAAAAATATTTAAAAATAATTTTATAAAAGTGAGTTAATTACCTGAAAAATATAAAATATTCAGAAAATATAAAAAGAAATAATTATTTGCGCAAAGTAAAAAATTTTAGGGAAGATGAAAGATGGCATAGGAACTTAAGGAGACCTTTCTCATATAATATGGTGAAGGGAGCGTAATTTTTTTATGGAAAAACAGACAATACTTTTGATTAGCGATATGCGACAGGTTTATCTGGCTGAGATTCTTACCAAACGTGGCAATCATGTGCGCTGCCTGGATATCAGAAATCAAAATGCGATGAAAGAACAATTAATGAAGTTGAAAGTATTTTTGAATGAGGCAGATGTACTCATCCTCCCAATTCCTGTTACAAAGGGAATCGAAAAGGATGATTTGAATGAGATATTAAATAAAAATGTGAAAAACGATACGATTGTAATGGGTGGCTGTTTTCTTCCGGAACAGCAGAAGATTTTGATGGAACGTGGAATTCGTTATTTGGATTTCATGGAAGATGAGGTAGTGACAGAAGAAAATGCAGTGGCTACCGCAGAAGGTGCCATTGCAGAACTGATTCGAAACTGCCCATACAATATCGAAGGGTCTAAAATCATCGTGACAGGTTATGGCTGTTGTGGTAAAGCGATTGCAAAAAAACTGGGTGCATTGGGAGCAAGGGTAACAGTGCTTGCAAGGCGCAGTGAGGTTCGAAAACTGGCAAAACAAGATGGATTTTATGCGGTAGATTTTGCGTTTGGACCGGAAGAGGCGATGGGTGCAGTAATGCTTGTGAATACCGTTCCGGCTCCAGTGGTGACAAAACTCATAATTCGGGAATTGCCGAGGGACGCTTATATTTTAGATATTGCATCGAATCCGGGAGGATGTGATTTTGCTTGTGCAAAAGAAAGTGGAATATCAGCAGATCTTGTGTTAGGAATTCCAGGCCGTTTTTCTCCGAAAGCCAGTGCCTATATTCTGGCGCGGGCAATGGAAAGGTTTACGCTCGTTGACAGTGATGGAAAGGCATAATGTATGGATTTTTCAAAATATAATATTGGTATAGGAATTACTGGTTCGTTCTGTATGTTTGCAAGAACCAGAAAGGAAATTCAAAGACTTGTGGATTTAGGCGCGAATGTGATTCCGATTTTTTCTTTCAACGCACAGATGATTGATACACGATTTGGAAGTGCGAAAGATTATGTAGAGGGGATTTGCGAGATAACAGGAAACGAAGGAATACGTACCATTTGTGCAGCAGAACCGATAGGCCCAAATAATTTTCTAGATATTATGGTGATTGCACCGTGTACTGGAAATACTGCGGCAAAGCTTTGCAATGGTATTACAGATACACCAGTGTTGATGGCTGCAAAAGCGCATATGCGCAATGGAAAACCATTAGTGGTGTCGATTTCAACAAACGATGCAATGGGAGCAAATTTTAAAAACATTGGAATGCTTATGAATATGAAAAATATTTATTTTGTGCCGTTCGGACAGGATAGTCATAAGAGCAAGCCGAATTCGTTGATTGCGAAGATGGAACTGATACCGGAAACGATAGAGATGGCATTGGCGGGAAAACAGATTCAGCCGGTGTTACAGAATCCGAATGAATAGAGATAGGAAAACAGGCAGCCGCGAATGCGACTGCCTATTTCTTTAAAGGTTCATAGTTTTTTTTACATCTTCGACATCGGAGATATTACAACTTAAAAGGGTAGCAATTTTTTCGATGCTCATATTATCTTGAAGCATGTTTTTGATTGTATTAATCCTAGTTTCTAATAAATTATGAATTTGTAATTCTTTTTCTGCAAGCGCTTCCTTCTGTCTATCAATTTCTTGTTGCTGTTCTTCTATCATGTATTTCACAGTATTTCGGTCTAGTATACGTAATTCTTCAGAGAACATATTCATCACCCTTTCGATATTGAGACACATCTGATACAAATTTTCATACATAGGCTTAAATTCGGGAAAGTGCGTGATTAACTCGATAATACGGTCTGGAGAATCACTCGACAGGAATGTAAGCCATGCTTCTAATGGTGTTTCTATAATTTTATTGTCCATATTCTCATGAAAAATGTCAAGAGGAATCATGATGTATTCCTGCAACATATTTAACTGTAATCCTGTATCGAAAATCTGTTTGCCATGATGATAGTACAGCGTTGGAAAGCGTTTGAATTCCTTTGGGCTGTTTTCGTAGATGACGATCAGATAAACAGTTTGGATATTGTTATAAGAAAAGTTATCGCCTTGTGCGGATCGGACACGTTTGTACTGGCGCAACAACATGTCGGAGGAGTAACAGGCACAACGTTCGCCGGGAAAAGAGTAACCTATTTTTTGGATTTCTACATTGGCAAGAGAGCCATCCTCCAATTCTACGATGATGTCTGTAATTAATAAAGATGCCTCATCTGCGATGCGGGTAGAATCGTTTGGTAGAATTCGTACGATTTTAACTTTGCGTTTTAGGACTGTGCACAAGAAAGCTTCCAATCGCTCTGGTGCATACTCGGGATTCATAACTTCTTTGAAAAAGGAATCATATAGAACTTTGATACCCTTCACGCCGGTACAAAAATTCATAAATTCATTTTGTCTTGCAGTGGTCCAACTATTGTATATATTGGCTAAGTTTAGGTTGGACTGTATTGCTGTAAGAATTTCTTTGCGTTCACGTATGAGTGGAAAATGTGTTTTTAATTTACTGGTCATAAAATGTCCCCCTTTTTAGAATTTACTCAGATACTAGCACAAACAAATTGAAAAAACTCGAAATGACGCGATACGCACAGTGAACTGCGCGATATGCACAATTTTCTAAATCTCCAAGAAATAGAAGGGTATGAATATGTTATGGCAAAGGGAGAATATAATAATGCAAAGTTATTAGTATGTAACGGCCAGAATTTAGAGACACAGCTGAAATGGTGAGAGAAATAAAAGACGTATAGGATGAGAGTTTTGAAGAAAGACGAGGCTGATAGTATAAAAAAGACTGGAATAGCGATTGCTACCTTCCAGTCTTTTGAATATTTAACAGTGAGTGAATAGCTTATTGCTGAGAAGCTTCTAACGCTTCACGACAAGCACGTGCTAACTGGTCACCACAAGAGGTTCCGCGTCCGTTACAAGAGATGCCTTTGATACGAGCTTCTACTTCTTCAACAGTGAGACCTTCTACTAATTTTGGAATAGCCTGTAAGTTACCATGGCAGCCACCTGTGAATACTACGTTGTGTACTACGTTGCCATCTAATTCTAATTCGATAAGTCTAGAACAGGTGCCTTTTGTTTTGTATGTATATTTCATGATGTGTTCCTTTCTGTGTATTTTTATATTTCTTTCTAGTATACAAAGCAAGAGTAGATTTGGCAAGGATTTTTGTTTGATACTATATAACAGCTCATGTCACGCCATTCGCAAAGGCGATTTCCCGTTGCTTTGCAGGGAACTGTTAATAAAAAATTCATAAATCGTTTACGAGTATTTCTTGTGATAAGCGGAAAAAAGTGGTACAATAGGTAATCGTATGGACTTAAGAGAAGACACACAGAGATATTTGATATAGAAATTAGATTAGGAATGGAGATTTATGGGATTAATAACAAAATTATTCGGAACACACAGTGAACGCGAATTAAAAAGAATTTATCCAATTGTCGATCAGGTAGAGGCTTTACGTGACAGTATGATGGCTCTCTCTGATGAAGAATTACGAGCAAAGACGAAAGAATTTAAAGAGAGATTAGCAAAAGGCGAGACTTTAGATGACCTTATGGTGGAAGCATATGCGACTGTTCGTGAAGCAGCCAGACGTGTGCTTGGTATGGAGCACTACCGTGTGCAGATTATCGGTGGTATTATTTTGCACCAGGGACGTATCGCTGAGATGCGTACCGGTGAAGGTAAGACATTGGTGTCTACATTGCCTGCATATTTAAATGCGTTAGAAGGCAAAGGTGTATGTATCGTAACAGTTAACGATTACTTGGCAAAGCGAGATGCTGAGTGGATGGGGCAGGTGCATGAGTTCTTAGGTTTAAAAGTAGGCGTAGTTTTGAACTCTATGAATAATGACGAACGTCGCGAAGCATATAATTGTGATATTACTTATATTACCAATAACGAACTTGGTTTCGACTACCTTCGTGATAATATGGTAATTTACAAAGAGCAGTTAGTACAGCGTGGTTTACACTTTGCCATCATCGATGAGGTAGACTCTGTTTTGATCGACGAGGCACGTACACCGCTTATTATTTCCGGGCAGGGAAGCAAATCTACTAAGCTTTATGAGGCATGTGATATTCTTGCACGTCAGATGAAACGTGGTGAAGACGTGGCGGAGATTTCTAAGATGGATGTCATCATGGGTGTGGAACAGGAAGAAACAGGAGACTTCCTTGTAAACGAGAAGGATAAAGTTGTTACACTTACACAGGAAGGTGTGAAAAAAGTTGAGCAGTTCTTCAAGATTGAGAACTTAGCAGATGCTGAGAACCTTGAAGTACAGCACAATGTTATCCTTGCTTTAAGAGCACATAATTTGATGTTTAAGGATCAGGATTACGTAGTAAAAGACGAACAGGTTCTGATTGTCGATGAGTTTACAGGTCGTATCATGCCGGGACGTCGTTATTCGGATGGTTTACATCAGGCTATTGAAGCAAAGGAGCATGTAAAAGTAAAACGTGAAAGCAAGACACTTGCTACTATTACATTCCAGAACTTCTTTAATAAATTCGAGAAAAAAGCAGGTATGACAGGTACTGCTTTGACTGAGGAAGAAGAATTCCGTGATATTTACGGAATGGACGTTATCGAAATCCCGACCAATAAACCGGTTCAGAGAAAAGATTTGAATGACGTTGTATATAAGACAAAGAAAGAAAAATACCTTGCAGTAGTAGAGGCCGTAAAAGAGGCACACGCAAAGGGACAGCCAGTATTGGTAGGTACAATTAATATCGATACTTCTGAACTTTTAAGTGCATTGCTTAAGAAAAACGGTATTCCACATACCGTATTGAATGCGAAGTTCCATGAGATGGAAGCGGAAATCGTAGCGGCAGCAGGACAGACTGGTGCAGTTACCATCGCTACCAACATGGCAGGTCGTGGTACGGATATTAAGTTGGATGATGAAGCAAAGGCAGCTGGCGGTCTTAAAATTATCGGTACAGAACGCCATGAGTCCAGACGTATTGACAACCAGTTACGTGGTCGTTCCGGACGTCAGGGTGACCCGGGTGAATCACAGTTCTACATTTCGTTGGAAGATGATTTGATGCGCCTCTTTGGTTCAGAAAGACTGATTGAGACCTTTAATATGCTTCGTATTCCGGAAGGTGAGCAGATTGAACACAAGTTGCTTACTGATACCATTGAAAAGGCACAGAAGAAGATTGAAAGCAATCACTATGGCGTTCGTAAGAATCTGTTAGAGTACGACCAGGTTATGAACGATCAGAGAGAGATTATTTACGCAGAACGTCTTCGTGTATTAAATGGCGAAAGTATGCGCGATGTAATCTATAAGATGATTACTGATCGTGTAGAGGCTTGTGTAGATACTTGTATATCAGCAGAAATCTCAAAAGAGGAATGGGATTTACATGAACTTAATATGTTACTTCACGGTATGATTCCATTACCAAAGATAACAGAAGAAACTATTGCTGATATGAAGACAGGCAAAGAATTAAAGCACTACTTAAAAGAAAAAGCAGTGAAATTATACGAAGCAAAAGAAACAGAATTCCCAGAACCGGAACAGTTCCGCGAATTAGAGCGAGTTATCTTATTAAAGGTAATCGACCGTAAGTGGATGGATCATATCGATGATATGGATCAGCTTCGTCAGGGTATTGGCTTGCAGGCATATGCACAGCGTGACCCACTTGTAGAATACAAGATGGCAGGTTATGATATGTTTGATGAGTTAATCGCAAGCGTTCAGGAGGATACAATCCGTCTTCTTTACCATGTGAAGATTGAGCAGAAGGTAGAGCGTGAAGAGGTTGCCAAGGTAACGGGTACGAATAAGGATGATACTGTAGCAAATGCACCAAAGAAACGTGAGAATGTGAAGGTGTATCCAAATGACCCATGTCCATGCGGCAGCGGTAAAAAATATAAACAGTGTTGTGGAAGAAAGTAAATTTCTAACTGTAACATATAAGAAAGTGTTTATAAGCTGAATATGGCTTATAAGCACTTTCTTAATTTTAAAGGTAACTTACGATACGTATTTTCAAAGGTGATTATCTTGCGTTCTTGCCACTTTGCTTATAAAAAGGCAATTAGTACTTTTTTGCCATAAAAAGTGTCAGATTACATTGACTTTTAGCAGGAAATTATTTAAGATAATGATATATAGATTGGGGACGTATCTCAATTAATAAAATAATATAAGAGGGGTGTTTACAATGTTTTTAGAAGATTACAAACGTTGGATGGATGCAGACTTAGAAGATCCTGCATTAAAGGCAGAGTTAGAGTCCATCGAAGGAAATGAAGAAGAAATCAAAGATCGTTTTGCAGTAGCATTAAAATTCGGTACAGCCGGTTTACGTGGTGTGTTAGGCGCAGGTTCTAACCGTATGAATATCTACGTAGTTCGTCAGGCTACACAGGGTCTTGCTAACTGGGTTAAAACACAGGGTGGTAATCAGTTAGTAGCAATCAGCTACGACAGCCGTATTAACAGTGATGTTTTTGCTAAGACAGCAGCTTGTGTATTAGCAGCTAACGGCATCAAAGTTCGTATTTACGATGCATTAATGCCAGTTCCAGCATTAAGCTTTGCAACACGTTATTATGAAGCAAACGCAGGTGTTATGGTTACAGCATCTCATAACCCAGCTAAATACAATGGCTATAAAGCATACGGTCCAGACGGATGTCAGATGACAGACGAAGCGGCAGACATCGTATATGCAGAAATCCAGAAAACAGACATCTTAACAGGTGCACAGATGATTACATTCGAAGAAGGTCTTGAAAAAGGTCTTATCGAATACGTTGGTGATGATTGTAAAGAAGCTCTTTACGATGCTATTAAGGCAAGAAGCGTTCGTCCAGGTATCTGCGAAACAGCTGGTCTTAAATTAGTTTACTCTCCACTTAACGGATCTGGTTTAGTTCCTGTTATGAGAATCTTAAAAGATATCGGTATCAGCGATATTACAATCGTTCCAGAACAGCAGTATCCAGATGGTAATTTCCCAACATGTCCATATCCTAACCCAGAAATTTTCGAGGCTCTTCGTTTAGGTTTGGAATTAGCAGAAAAAGAAGGCGCTGACTTAATGTTAGCAACAGACCCAGATGCTGACCGTGTTGGTATCGCTATGAAATGTCCAGATGGTACATATGAACTCGTTTCTGGTAACGAAGTAGGTGTACTTTTATTAGACTACATCTGTGCAGCTCGTATCGAAAAAGGTACAATGCCAGAAAAAGCAGTAGCAGTTAAATCTATCGTTTCTACACCACTTGCAGATGCAGTAGCGGAGAACTACGGCGTTGAATTAAGAGGCGTATTAACAGGATTTAAGTGGATTGGTGATCAGATTGCTCAGCTTGAAGCAGCAGGCGAAGTTGATCGTTTCATCTTCGGTTTCGAAGAAAGCTACGGCTACCTTGCAGGTCCTTACGTAAGAGATAAAGATGCTATCATCGGTTCTATGTTAATCTGTGAAATGGCAGCATACTACAGAAGCATCGGTTCTTCAATCAAACAGAGATTAGAAGAAATCTACGCTAAATATGGCCGTTACTTAAATAAAGTAGACAGCTTTGAGTTCCCAGGTTTATCTGGTATGGACAAGATGGCTGGTATCATGGAAGACTTAAGAAAGAATCCTCCAGCAGAAATCGGCGGCTACGCAGTTACAAAAGTAACTGACTACAAGAACACAGCAGAGACAGGACTTCCAGCAGCTAACGTATTAATCTACAAATTAGACGGTGGCGCAGAAGTTATCGTTCGTCCTTCAGGTACAGAACCAAAGATTAAGACATACTTCACAACATTAGGAAAAGATTTAGCAGAAGCTTCTGCACAGAAAGATACTTTGGCAGCAGCTTTAAAACCAATCTTCTCATAAGATGATTAGTTGAGTAAAAATGCCCCTCGAAAGTGAAAGCTTTCGAGGGGATTGTTTTTTGAAATCGTAAAAAATGCATGAGAAAAGAAAAATGTAAAAAAGTACCCTTGCTGCTAGAGTGAATTACTATAGCAACAAGGGTACTTTTTATTAGATTAAAGAGTTAAGAAATTCTTATTTAGCCTGCTCAAGAGCAAGTGTTACAGTTGTGATATCACAAACTTCTGTTGGTCCGTAGTACTGGATAGCACCTGGATATACGAAGCATGTATCAACTGCCCATTCGTCACGATGAGCTTCGAAGTATTTGAATGGAGCACCATCTAATTCAACGAGAGCTTTTCTGATAACTGGTTTGTCTTCGCCATGTCTTCTTTCGATGTTCATCATCTTTGTGATTGGCATACC
This sequence comes from Roseburia sp., assembly GCA_017547315.1. The sequence goes on from JAFYQA010000012.1 coordinate 16,353, forward strand.
ACCTGCAACCCATTCGTTAGCTGGCTGTGAAAGGTTAGAGATTTTTGATAAGTAACCTGTGTAGCCATACTGGATAAGCATGAATGCATTGTATCCTAATGAGTAGCAGTAGTCTGAGTCAAAGTTAGATGGGAATGCACATCTTCCTTCATAACCTAAGAAGTGGTGTAATGCACCAAATTTACCTGTATATGTACCAGCTGCTTTTCTAGCTGCTAATTTGTCAGCAACGAGAGCAGAGAATAATTTCTCAGATTCGATAAGAGATACCTGTACGTTACCGTGTGGATCTCTTTCTAAGAATAACTGCTGCTGGATTGTCTGTGGAAGAATAGCGAATACTTCCATAGATTCTTTTGTTAAGCCGTTTTCGATAAATGCATATTTATCAGCCCAT
>JAFYQA010000187.1 GCA_017547315.1 Roseburia sp.
CGGAGCGAAAAATCCGGCCGAACTTGCAGCGCTTTATCAGGAAGTAGCAGAGAAAGAATTAGAATTAGAAGCATTTTTAGAGCAGGGAGACATTGCAGCGGCGAGAGCTTGCAAGGCAGAAAAAGAAGAACTGGCTAAGATTGCTGAGAAGGCAGCTGTAAAAGCGAAAAAAGAAGTGCAGAAGAAAAATTTAGTAGTCGACGAAGATGCTATCGCAGATATTGTGTCTGGCTGGACAAAGATTCCGGTAAAACGTTTGGCAGAAGATGAAGCAGGACGTTTGAAAAAATTAGAGCAGATTTTACACAAGCGTGTCGTAGGGCAGGAAGATGCCGTTTCAGCAGTTGCAAAAGCAGTGCGTCGTGGCCGCGTAGGTTTAAAAGATCCGCGTCGTCCGGTTGGTTCCTTCCTTTTCTTAGGACCTACTGGTGTTGGTAAGACTGAGATTTCAAAAGCGTTAGCGGAAGCTATTTTTGGAAAAGAACAGGCGATGATTCGCGTAGACATGTCCGAATATATGGAGAAACACAGCGTATCTAAATTAATCGGTTCGCCTCCGGGATATGTGGGACATGAAGACGGTGGTCAGTTAAGTGAAAAAGTACGTCGTAATCCATATTCCGTTATTCTGTTTGATGAAATTGAAAAAGCACATCCAGATGTATTTAATATCTTATTACAGGTATTGGATGACGGACATATTACCGATTCGCAGGGACGAAAAGTAGATTTCAAAAATACGATTATTATCATGACATCGAATGCAGGTGCACAATCTATCGTGGAACCGAAAAAGTTGGGTTTTGCTCATGTAGATGATGAAAAGCAGAATTATGACCGCATGAAGAGCGGCGTGATGGAAGAAGTGAAGCGCATCTTCAAACCAGAATTTTTAAATCGAATTGATGAAACCATCGTGTTCCGTTCATTGAATAAAGAAGATATGAAAGCGATTGTTACATTAATGTTAAAAGATTTAATAAATCGTTGCAAAACACAGATGGATATTACGCTAAAAGTACAACCAAGTGTGAAGGAATATATCGTAGAGAAAGCCTACGAACCAAAATACGGTGCGAGACCTCTACGTCGTAAAATCCAGAGTGAGTTAGAAGATAGACTTGCAGAAGCAATTTTAGATGGTCAGGTAAAGAAAGCTGACACCGTAACTGTCTCTATAAAAAAAGGAAATATTAATTTTTCTCACTCTTAAAATATTTTCTTCTAGTCTTCGTAATAGATGCTTTGACCTGTAATATAGTTACAACTTTCTTAAAAAAGTTTTAAATCGGTCTAAAGTACTAGAAAAGCTAACGTGATTATATTATAATTTTATTATTCAAAGACAGATAGGAGTTATCGGATTTGAATAAGAAAAGAGAGTTTACACAGGAGGACATCATGGGAGTAGTAAGCGAATTAATCCGTTCAGAGGCAGATGGTACCATTAGTTTTGGTGACTATACATTAACAGCAAAAACAAAATTGGATAATTTTGAATATAAGGGCGACATTTATAAAGTGAAGACTTATAACGAGATTACTAAATTAGAACGTAACGGAGCATTTGTGTATGAATCTGTTCCTGGAACGACTGCTCATAATTTTAATGTGGCAGTTGATGAAGTTTCTTTTGGAGTAGAAGGAACAGGCGATGCACAGATTACGTTAGAACTGGAAGCTGAGACAGAGTATGAGATTATCGTGGATGATAATACAGCAGGTAAGATGAAGACCAACTTAGGTGGAAAACTTAGCATCAGCGTAGAGTTAGGTGAAGCACCAGTAGAGGTAAAGATTCATAAATGTTAGGAAAGGAAGCCCGCTTCGTAATGAAGCGGGTTTTGTAAATATGGCAAAAGGAAAAACAAGTGTATTTTTCTGTCAGTGCTGTGGTTATGGGTCCTCCAAATGGATGGGACAATGCCCGGGCTGTAAGGAATGGAACAGTTTTGTAGAGGAAATCGTAGATAAAAAAAGTACTGTCAGCGGTGGTAAGCAGAACAGTGTTTTGGCTGAAACAAAAATATTGCCGCTTTCTGCGATTGAGATGACACAGGAAGAACGTATTTCCACTAAGATGCGTGAATTAGACCGAGTACTTGGTGGTGGAATTGTACAAGGATCATTGGTATTAGTCGGTGGTGATCCGGGTATCGGTAAGTCTACTCTATTATTACAGGTATGTAAGAATCTGGCGGAGCAGAAAAAAAGGGTTTTATACATATCAGGCGAAGAGTCCTTGCAACAAATTAAGATTAGAGCTGAGAGAATCGGTAGATTTGAGGATAACCTTCGTTTATTGTGTGAAACAAATTTAGACATTATCCGAGGAATTATAGATAGAGAGAAGCCGGAGATTGTAGTCATTGATTCGATTCAGACTATGTATAATGAAGAAGTAGGCTCAGCACCGGGCAGCGTATCGCAGGTCCGCGAGACCACGAGTACTTTGATGCAGATTGCAAAAGGCATGAATATTTCTATATTCATAGTAGGGCATGTGACAAAAGAAGGAGTTGTGGCAGGTCCGCGTGTGCTCGAGCATATGGTAGATACGGTGTTATATTTTGAAGGAGACAGGCATGCGGCCTATCGTATTTTGCGTGGAGTGAAAAATCGTTTTGGTTCTACAAATGAGATAGGTGTTTTTGAAATGCAGCAAAATGGTTTGCGAGAGGTAGAGAATCCATCAGAGTTTATGTTAAGCGGCAGGCCGGAAGATGCGAGCGGTTCTGTGGTAGCATGTAGTATGGAAGGAACACGTCCTATTTTAGTAGAAGTACAGGCACTAGTATGTCGCAGTAACTTCGGAATGCCAAG
>JAFYQA010000013.1 GCA_017547315.1 Roseburia sp.
AATAAAAAGTTCTTTTCCCTTTTCATCCAAATTCACCGCCTGACGAGCTAGCTTTTTTACCCTTGACTCCATCGCCTGACGATGTTCCTTGATTTTATCCTTTGAAAAGAGATACTGCGGTATCAGTTCAACCATCGTAGAATCTGCATAATACCGATAGGAAAATGTCACCGAATAAAAGATTTCCGGGCAATCCATACGAATCATAAAATAAATATCCGACAATTCTTTCCCGGAGAGCATTGGCACTGCAAAGGAATCCTGCAGATTTAACAAACCTTCCTTCATCGCATAATAAGCTCTCTGTTGTTCTTTATTTAATTGGTCATAATAATAATTACCTGCCTTTGCCATATCCTCACCACCTTTTTCTAACTATGTATTCTATCATATTTCTACAAAAATAGCACTTCGGTAATCATCATTCTCTATTACCGAAATGCTATCTTTCATTCATTTATTCTATTTAATCGAGAATTCCTCAACCAGCTCATTTAATCCTACTGCCTGTGCTGTCAATTCTTCACATACTGCCGAAGATTCCTGTGCAGTTGCTGAAGTATTCTGAACAACATCTGCAATCTGTAAAATCTCTGCTTCTATACCATGCATTGCATTTGCCTGTTCTTCTGATAGCTTGGTTGATGCCACTGCACCACCACGTACTTCATTTAAAATCTCAGCAACTTTCTTCAATGCATCTGCTGTACGCTCTGTAATCTTATTACCAACTTTTACTTCGGAAACAGAAGTTTCAATCAACTCTTTTGTATGTAATGCTGACTGTGAACTGCTTTCTGCAAGCTTACGAATTTCCTCTGCTACTACTGCAAAACCTCTTCCAGCTTCACCAGCTCTTGCAGCTTCAATGGATGCATTCAATGACAACAAGTTCGTCTGTGATGCAATATTCTCAATTTCAGAAACAATATTCGCAATTTGTAAAGATGTTTCCGATATACGCTCCATTGCTTCTGTCATTGCAGACATTTCTTTGTTACTAACGGTTGTTGCTTCTTCTACTTCGTCTAACTTTGACAATGCCATTTTACTTTGCATTGCATTTTCATTTACACCTTCTGCCACGTTTGCAATCATCTCTTTTAACGATTCAATGGCATCTGTCTGATTCGACGCACCATCCGCAAGTTCTTGAGAGCTAATTGCCATCTGATTCGAACCATGCATAACCTGATTTGCAGATTCTTGTATCTGATGCAAGGTTTCGCTTAATCGTACCTGAAGCTCATTAACAGAGATTAATAAGTTCTCAAAATCTCCTATATAGCTTTCTTCACTCTTACTATCCACCGTAAAATTGCCCTTTGAAAGGTTTGATAATAAGTAATCCATATCACCAATCAAGGCATTTAAGCTCATTGTAAATTCTTTTGCCGCAGTAGTTAATATCTCTGCTTCTTTCAATGAATCATCCACTACCACTTCTGTATGTAAATCGCCTTCTGCTAATAACTCAATACGTTTTGCGCATGTCTCAATTGGAGCTGCAATTTTATTACCAAGCTGTGCTGCTGTCTTAATGGAAATATAAATTGCCACTAACATAACAATCACTACGCCCACCATACTAATCAAAAAGGAACCTGCATAATCTCCCTGACTAATACTTACTGCCACACTCCAACCATCTGTACCTTCAATCGACGCATAAGAAATATAACGGCTTGATCCATTATAAGAATAGTCATCAAATCCGGCTTCTTGTGCAACCATTCTTTCCTGAATCTTTGCATAGGATGCATAACTCTTATCTGTTTTTGCAAGTTCAATCATATTCACGATCTCAGATAATGTTTCCTGTGCAGAATCTGCAATAATATTTCCATGCTGATCCAGTAAAATTACTTCACAACTTTCGCTCAATGAAATTTCCTTTACGATATCCTGTAGGAAATGATCATTTGACATAAAAATAACCGTACCAACAATCTGGCTATTTGCAATTCCATTTTTCCATAATGGTGCTGAGAAGTAAGAGGTCAATGGACCACCTTCTTTAATCTTTGGCTCGGAAAAATATACCTTTCCTGCTAACGCCTGTACTACAGTGTCCTGTTCTGTACAATCCCATCCACTAACGATGTCTATATTGTCTTCCATTGTCAAGCCGCTGCTTGTATAATCATACTGCGCAGCTTTGCTTTCTAAGATAGCAATCTTCTCTTCATTCGTATAGTCCTTAGAAGCAAGCACCGGATTACAGCCGATTTCATAAGTAACCTCTTTCATTGCTGCAATCTCTCTCGAAACCAGTGTTGCAGAAAGCTGTGCTATTTCAGTCATGTCATTGTTAATAATTATCTTTGATACCATTATCAAACAAATCAATGACACGATTCCTAATGCTCCCAAACAGATAGTACTTGATTTTACCATTGCAGTTCTAATTCTACCTGCAATTGAATTGTCAATTCTTCTTTTGTTTTCTCTTATTTTTGACATTTTTTATCCCTCAAATATTGTTTCATCAAAAAAGTTACACAATATTCAATTGTACACTAAACATTATAATTTTACAAGTCCTAAAGCACTTATTTTTCCAAACTGCACGTTTCTATCGTACGATTAGCCCCAGCGGTATCAATCGTTCTGCCTCGCTATTATCCAATCTGTTTCGATCTGAAATCTTTAACGAGCGTTTATTCTTCAATAGAATCTGTGCGGAACCGCCACCATCCAGATTGATTCCGTTTACCATTCCAATGTCTGCCGCAATCTCCGCCATATCTGCAAGCGTTGCACCTCGGCTGTCTTCGCCTGGAATATACCCAAGTTTCCCTGCTCCCTCCGTCCAAAAGAGCATTGGTTTTCCATCCTTGTCCGCGCCGAGCGCAATACGTGCTGCTCTGGCATTTTCAAAATCCATTGGATAAAGACTTGGTGCGTACGGAATCCGTTCCAGCTTTCGAATATTATAAAAAGGTGAAAGGAAGTGGTCTGTTTTTATACCATCCCTAATAATGCTATTTCCCACCTGGATACCAAACGCTACCTCTTCTAAACCATAATATGTCACTGCTTCCATCCCAATCTTCCACTGTATATCATCCGTATTCAACCCAATCTCAAGTACAAATCCAGACGAAGGAATCGGCACTCTTCCATTTTTTATTACCGCCACCACGCGACTGCCAATGATAACTACCTTCTTCGTATTAACAGACTTGCCAGATGGTGTCTTCTTCATCTCCGGTCTAGTATAAATCGTTGCATTTTTTCCGTGCTTATATCGCTTGCCATTAATCTCTATTTCTAAATCTTTGAGTCGTACGATTTCAACAGACACGCTACCATCTTTTTTCACAAGCAATGCTTCCCTGTCATATAGCGGTGGGTTGACTACTATACCATCTTTTACACACATATCTATCGGTGTTCCTACCTGATCATAAACCGTGGCACAATCAATTCCATCCATGATAAAAAAAGATGCATTCACTTTTAATGTAGCTTCGGGGTCCTGCTCTGACATATAACCAGTCGTGTTGCCCACAGGGATTACCTTCGTAAAAGGCAATGTTCCACAGACTATGCGAATACAATCTCGCCCCTCAAGTTTCTCCCAAAGCAGCTTTGCTTTTGCGCTTTTAAATCGAGGTCTGCCACCAACTATCGCAACCCCTTCCTGTAACAAAATACTCGCAGCGGTAAGCTTATCCTGTACCGTTCCATATTTTTCCGTTTCATAACTGACATCACTATCCAACTCTTTTGGTAAACGAAACAAAATCATTCTGCCAAATATAAAAGGACATGCCGGAACCAAATAATTCCGATATATATCGTAAAAACAATCCAATGCTGCTTCATTCCCTTTTAAACGCAGAAAGTCAAGCTGTGCCCAATCATCCCAGTGCACAACCTGAACTCTCTGTATCTCTCCATTAGGATAAGAATAAACTTTTACTTCCGATTTCATTATACTTCTCCTGCCGGACCATATTTTTCTAAGAGAACTTCCTCTGCTTCTTCTTTCGTAATCTCTCCATTATTATACAATGACATCACCTGTACTTCTTTGGTACGAAGTTTATAAAATGCTACTAAAACTACTAATGCAATTGCAAATCCTACCGCCGGGAATAAGCAGAATAACGCCCATACACCATCGTCTACACCGGTTGGCTGAATCGCATTTTCGCCTTCTACAAACCCAACGGCTGATAAACTAAACAGTACGATCGAACCGATTAATCCATTTTTTAATTTTGCCACAAACGTTTGTAAACTAAAAGACACGCCTGCTGCTCTTGTACCGGTTTTATAGGTACCATATTCCACAGTATCTGCAATCAACATATAAATAACTACAGACCAGAACCCAAGCCCGGAACATTTTAACATTGTCATTACAATCGCCATCACCAAACTATCATATCCCACGAAATACGCTACAATATCCATGACAATGGTAAATGCCAAACCTACACAAAGCACATAAAATTTATCCCATTTTCGTGACAACTTCGGTACTACTGCTGATACAATAATAACAGAAACTGCTGCACCTGCTGCCACTAAAGTCGCCGTATTCTCCTGCCCTAAGCAAATACGTCCCACGTAAATTGCCATTTTCTGCTCTAAACTTGCAACACCTAATAATAGCATTGCTATAAGCGTTACTATCAGGTATTTATTGTGTTTCAGGTAATTCATAATTTCCTTAAAACTTGGATTTTCTTCTGCAGTCGCAGTCTCACTATGACGCTCTTTTACCGAAAATAACATAGGAACCATCATGATTACTGACACCGCTACAAAAACAACACAAGCTGCGAACCACCCAAGTTTTGGACGGAGCATCGGAACAAGCAGTGTCGCCACAACGCCACCTACCATCGCCCATAATTTCCCTCCGGCAATGATTGCTGTACGCTCCTGCACATCTGAAGTCATAACAGTTGTCACCGCATAAGCAGGTGCGTCTAAAATCGTATAACTGATATCAAATAAGATATATGCAATCAGAAACCATACTACTTTCACAGTCTGGTTCATGGATTCTGGAATCGCAAACAGTGCCACAGTTGTCACCCCAATTGCAGCCACACCGATTCGTACCCACGGAATGAATTTCTGCCCATTTTTAAAACGGCACCGGTCAATCAGATATCCAAAAAGCATATCATTGACTGCATCCCACAGTTTTGGCACCAAAAGTATCATCCCCGCTGTTGCTGCAGCAATCCCTATGTCCGTCAAAAACGTCTCCACATACCCCGCATATCCCCATAAAATATTCTGTCCTAGGAAAAACAGACAATATGCAAAACGCTCCTTTTTACTTGTTACATATCCTAAGTTTTTTTGCTCTTTCATCCCAAATTACCTCGTATACAAAATTCCTATGCCGATATTATAACACGGGAAAAAAACACCCGCAATCACTCTCAAATTCTTCCTACACTTTTCTATCAAGCAATTAGAAAATGCCCTCTACTACGATTTCATAGTAAAGGGCATCCTCTTTTTATACTTTTATTTTTTCATATTTTTTTCTACATAAGCTGCAATATCTGCATTATCTCTTAACATTCTACATCCTACAATATAATTACCATGGTCATTTGTAGAACGGATAACAATACCAGCTAAAGCCTTATCGCCTACTGCATCCAAATCCTGAATCTTCAAATCTACACGTTCGCCTACTACATTGGCAAATGCTGCATCACGGCACGCAAATGCGTAACCACCCGCACTAATATTAACCATTTGTGCCTTGAAACTCTGGTTCTTGGTTCTAATAAGCACTTCACAAGCATTTTTCAGGGAAAGTCTTGGGTGCTTTCTACGATTTACTACCTTCGGATTACTTTCAATCAGAATCTCGTAACACTTAATGCCTGACATATCTCCTTTTTTAATCATAACTTCATTCCAGATATATGTCGCATTATTTACCACAACGCTGATATCATACTTCGTTTTCTTAGCATCTCCAAAGAACATCTCTGTTTTTGCATTTTTCTCAAGGAAAATACTGCCTTCTTCAGTACCAGAAACCTCTGTTTCTAATTTGTGCTTACTTCCATGCTCTACAATCTCGATACTCATACCAACTTCGATATCTTCGGTATTCATGAATCCGCCAACACCAAGTTCTTCTACCAAGTGTCCTACAACTAATTCAATATTGGTAATATTACGGGCTGTCTCATCGTACTTGCTCATCATAGTAGCCGTTGTAGTCTCTGAATCTACTACACTTTCTGTCATAGATACCATGATATCCTGTACTTCGCGCATATTTTCAACCATGCTCTTATTCGCTGATTCAACCGCTTTTACTGCCGAATCTACAACCACAATCTCATTACCTAACTGTTTAGAATCTTCCGCAATCGCACCCACACTTACATTAACCGTCTTCATCGTCTCTAATGTTTTTGCAATCAAAGCAAGAATCTGTGTAATGGACTCTGTCATCTTATCAGAAGTATCTTCCAATAATTTTAAAGCTTCCATAATGCTGGTAGATGAATTCTGTGTTCCCATACTTAAGTTACGAATCTCATCTGCAACTACAGCAAAACCTTTTCCTGCTTCTCCAGCTCTTGCAGCTTCAATCGAGGCATTTAACGCAAGAAGATTTGTCTGAGAAGAAATATTCTCGATAGTACCTGTTTCCTGTTTTACTTTTTCAAAATGATTCTTGAATTCATTTAAGATAACTTCTACATCCGCAGACAACTGTGCCATCTTATTGGTTGCTAATACCGCATTTTCCAATTCTCGATTACTATCATTTGCCTGTGTAGTAGACTTTTCACTCAGTTCTACAATACGGTCAATCAATTCGGCCACATCCGCCACCTGATGATCAATGTCTTCTGACATGTTCATAGTAGAATCTATTCTCTGGCTCAAAAGATTACTCTTTTCTACCAAATCTTCCATACTTTCTACTACGACACCTGCTCCGTCTTTATTCTCCTCTGCAAGTTCGCGTACAACTGCTACACCATCAACTACCGCATTACTTGCCACTTTAACCTTCTCAACAGTCTGTACTACTCTTGCCAGATTGCCTTTAACGGAATCTAATAAAGCACCGTCTGATTTTGTTAAATGATTAATCGCTGTGAAAAATCCGACAAAACAGAATATTATAATGGCCATCTGAATCTCATAATTAGAAATATCAGCCGGTGTATTCATACCATTCTTAAAATTACGAACAATCGTGATTGCTACTACGGCCACAGCTGCGATACCACAACGAATATAAAAATTCCTATTTTTATAAATAACCATCATACAGAGAATCGGCAATAAATATGTAAATGCCAAAGTTCCCGGAGAAGTTAGCATAATGTAAAGATAAAAGCAACCGAAACCAACACCGACTACATCTTGATACCGCTTATGGTGTCCACCCTTTATCTTTAACAATGCCAAACCAAAGATGAATGGTACCCAGCATATCAGTTCCATAATAATATAATATTGTACTGTCTTAAGCCCCTTTATAATCTCAATCGCATAGGCTGCTGACAACACGACATTCAATGTCAGCCACATCCACATCGCCTTTTGGTTGGCACTTTTTGAAAACGCTTTTTCATTGTATTCCATCTTTTGTATCCTCCTATAAAAACCACTTTTTCCCCATTATCTTATCAATCCGCTTCAAATTCTCATCGGAATGTTCCACTTCTCTCGAAAAACGGTAAACCAAATCCGTCATCTCTTCTAAATCCAGAGATTTGTCATTCTTAAGCCACTTTGCCATCCAAAGCTCGTGAATCATCCATGTACAGTAAACTGCCATCTGTACCTTACTATACACTTCTCCATCATAAACCGCTCCCAAAAAATACGTAAACAAAAAGTATACCAATAATTGCTCTAACTGAATCTCCATATCGGTCTGTTCTTTTGCCCAGCTTTCGAACTCATCTAATATCTCTTGATAATCACAATCCCACTTGCCATACAGCATTACTTCGGATTCCTGAAGCAACATGTCCCATTCTTCTTTTAAAAGCTCTAATTCGTAAAGCTTATCAAACATCTCACGGGTCATTGCCATTCGACCTTTTTTATGCACCGTATTGGCTTTGTAATCCGGACTCCTCCAGCTGATTCCCCGCTCCACTTCTGCAAGATACGTATTAACAAACTGTAATGCATTTTCTCCGCAGTACTTTTCTATCACATCTGTGCAGGAAAACATCTCTTGTCTGTTAATTCTGCCCTGCATGTCGTGTGCCATGCCCAGCACCAAAAGCACTCTGGTGCGAATCGGCAATGCTCTGTTTTGCAAAATCGCAATCATTGCTTTTCTGGCATCTTCTAAAATAGAAAATAAAAATGGATCAAAATCCTCGTATTCCTCTTCGCCTTTTCTCTCATAAGACAAAAATGCTACCGGTGATTTGCGATTCATCAAAATCCGTGCCACTTCCGGGCAGGAAATCGATAATGTAATCTCTCTGACACCTTCAAATTCCTCTGTATGTCTCGGGTATTGCCTGCAAGTTCTGCAAAGTTCTTTTTCTCCACAGGCACTGTACAAATCACACAAATTATGCTCATTCAAAAAAGCACAGCGTTTTTCTTTATCCTGACGAAACACTTTCTTATTCCAGTCTACGGAAGAAAGCACTCGCCACAAAAACTTTCCTCGAATCTTTTTATAACGTTCCAGTGACCGGTCATCAATCACAATCTGCCAACCTGCGCAACAGGTATCCGGACACTTATCCGCAATACACTGAAACTCTTTATAGTAATCTGGTATGGTATATAACATACTTTATCCTCACGAAAACAGTCTGTATCGTTTATTGTACCACAACTTTCCACATATGTCTAAAACTATATACCAAATTAAAACTCTTTCTCCGTTCTTTTTGTCATCTCTGCCGCTAATTCTTCTAAATGTATTCTATCTGCCTCTTTCATCGTGGAATGAATCGTCACCATCGGCTCTGCAATTTCTACGCTTTTCATTTCACTTAAAATCCTTTGCATCATTCTTCCTGCGGAAGGTGACCATGTCCCATTTTCAATGATTCCCACTTTCCTTTTCTGATAATTTTTCCCCTGTAACAACAGTAAGAAATCCCTCATCCGTGGAAATACGCCCGCATCATAGCTGGCCGCTGCCACTACCATCCTATCATAACGAAATGCATCCTCTACTGCCTCTGCGATATCCTCCCTTGCCAAGTCCGTGACTATTATGTTTTCTTCTCCACGTTCCCGAAGCATTTGTGCAAACTGCTCTGCCACAAATGCCGTGTTGCCATGGATGGAAGCATATGCTACCAGTACGCCTTTTGACTCCGGCTCATAACTGCTCCATATGCTATACAAACGAATATATTCTTCTATATCTTCTTTTAAAACAGGTCCGTGTAGCGAGCAAATTATCGCTATATCCAAACTGGAAAGCTTTTTTAACACAGCCTGTACTGCCACACCATATTTCCCTACGATATTAAAATAATATCTTCTGGCTTCGCATGCCCATTCTTCTCCTACTGTAGTCTCTAATGCTCCAAACTTTCCAAATGCATCCGCTGAAAAAAGTATTTTTTCTTTCGCTTCGTAAGACATCATCACTTCAGGCCAATGCACCATCGTGGCCATATAAAAAGTCAAACGATGCTCCCCTAATGACAACACATCTCCTTCCTTTACTACCAGTGTTCTTCCTTCTAAACTTTCTTGTAAAAACTGTGAAAGAAACAAAAAGGTTTTCTGATTGCCCACTAGTAACATTTCTGGAAATAATTCCATAATCCTAGCCACACTGCCTGCATGGTCCGGCTCCACATGGTGCAATACCAGATAATCCACCGTTCTTCCATTTAATTCTTCCAGCAAGCGCTTCTCCCATTCCCTACTTTTTCGTCTGTCCACCGTATCTAGCACCGCTGTCTTTTCATCTAAAATCACATACGAATTATAGGATACCCCATCCGGCACTATAAATTGACTTTCAAATAAGTCCAAATCTATATCGTCCACACCAATATATTTTATTTTTTCTGTTATGTTTACCTGCATAAGTTTCTCCTTTTTATACACATTTTTCCTTAATCTTCTCATAGCTGATGCATCCAGTCAATTCAACCGGACACGGAGGTTTCTGGAAAAAAATCCATATTCTTCTAATTACTATTTGTAATCATTTTTTACTTTACAAATCCTTAAGTTGCAACTTCCTATAAATTCCGCTATACTTTTCTAAGAACAAAGAGTGTGCAAAGCACATTCTCGCGTCACAAACCATCGCACTAGCGACATATTTCATCAAGGAGTTTTTTATATGACCACCAAACGTATTTCTTATATAGACATGGCAAAAGGAATCGGCATTCTTCTAGTAGTATTTGGACATTCTAGTTTTCCAACACCGGAAGTAAACCAGTGGATTTCCTCTTTTCACATGCCGTTGTTTTTCCTTTTATCCGGTATCCTTTTGGCCCATACGAATGCGCACGAACAGTCCTTGCGTACCCTCATAAAGAAAAAAGCACGGACGATTCTCATTCCGTACTTTAGCTTTAGTATCTTAAGTATTCTTTTTACTGCGATATTAGATACTGCTTCTTTCGGTACATATCTTCCTAATGCACTCATGCAGATGCTCGTATTCTATGGTATTTCCGTACTTTGGTTCCTTCCTGCATTGTTTTTTGGAGAAATCATTTTTCTTTTTGTACGCAAACACTGTACACCGGCTATAACAGCCCTTATTAGTGCATTGATCTGCCTTTTAGCAGTTTTTATCGTAAATACCTATCATTACCATTACCTAATTGATTTCGAGAGTTATTTGAGCCTTTTAGGCGCTTACCTCATCTCTGTTGTGGTACGCACCGGTTTTGCAGTAACCTTTTTGGCACTGGGGTATTTCTGTTATCTTTTATTTTTAAAAAAAGAACATCATACTGTTCTATATCTTGTTTTAGCATGCCTGTTTTTGGCACTAAATATTTATCTGGCATTTAAAAATGGCAGCGTTGATTTGAACAATATGGTATTCCACGATTACAGACTATATTTTCCGGCAGCTTTTTGCGGTGGTATGTTTGTTATCTGCCTATGTGCCGCACTTCCAACCATAAAACCGCTGATGCTCGCAGGAAAGCACTCACTCATTATCATGGCAACTCACATGAACTGTCGTTTCCTTGGAATCTGTTATGCAGTGTCTAACCTTGCAGTGTCCCTGCTTCCATTCCTTGGCAACACCGGATACATGGTTACCTGCATCCTTTCCATGATACTGTTAGAAACCATTGCCATCTATACCATTAATCGCTACTTCCCATTCCTAATCGGGAACGCACCACGCCGATAAAAACCGCGGCACTGTGTTTTATATTGTTACAATATAAAACACAGTGCTTATTATTTTTTTATCGTAGCGCGGCGCTTTTTCTTTTTCTCGTAGAGTACTTCATCGGAATGCTTAAGTATCGCTGGAATATCTATATCTTTCTCACAAGCAAATTCATAAATTCCACTGACATTTCTACGTAATACGGTTTATCACAGGACTTATTAAAGTTAGCTGCACATTCTTCTAAGCGTGTTGCTAAGCCTTCACAACCGCCTGCACCGCACTCATCCGATATTACCAATGCCACATACTCATCACCACCAATGCGGGCAATTGCTGCCGTTTCCGGTATACATTCCCTCAGATAATCTGCCACCGTCGTAATTGCGAAATCTCCCGCTGCATGTCCAAAACAATCATTGATTTCTTTCAAATGATCGATATCTGCAAATAATAATCCTGCCTTTTTCCCCAAATTTTGTTTTACAATATCAATCGCTTTTTCCATAAAACCTCTACGATTTAGTAAGCGGCTCAAATCATCATAAGCAGAAATAACACTTAAAATACGATTTTTCTCTTCGAGTTCCTGCTTCATCGCACGTTCTCTGATATTCATATTAATAATACGACGCAAAGAGCCAAGCTGCATACTGCAAATCAGCATAAACATGTACTCTGCCTGTTCCGCTTCACACATAATCATACCGTACTGTTCATCTCCTGAAAATAACGGGAATGCAGTATAGTCATGCGGTCTGTCCTGTGGCAAATGCTCCGTAAAGCCTTCGCCCCACTTCACTTCTACCAGCTCTTTTGCACCATAACATACCATTTTCCGCTCATCATAATGTGCAGTCAGATATATTTTATCCGGATACTGCATCTCTTCATCTCTCTTATGAATTACGTTATCCGCAAAAAACAGTAAATAAGAACTCTTTATCCCCATAGCCTGAAGACGCTTCATAATATGTGTCATCTGTGCTTTCATATCCAATTTACTGTTAATTAAGTCCATCGTAAAAGAAGGTATGAACCAGTTTTTACGATCAGAACGAATAATCTCCAGATTCAACGCATTCATTTCGTCAGAATGAATATACTGTTGCATTGCTGACTGAATCGACATCAATGCCGTCTGCTTCCATTTATTCTCAGAAAACTCTATCAGCTCTTTTAATACATCCGTAAGATATTCCAATAAAAGATGTTTTGAAACGTAACTATTCTCACACATACGCTTTACGTAACGTACCAAAAGTTCAAACGAAACATCCTCTTCCTTTTCATTGGTAAATACCATATCAATAACATCTGAAAAATACAATTCTAACAACATTCGGTACTTCGTTTTATCTTTTTCGTATGGAACCGCTGAAAATAATTCTTCGGTCATTTCAGCAACACGTTTCTCTATAAATCCTTTTAGTTCTTTTACTGACATACCTGACTGTACAGTATATTTTTTCGCTTTACAACCACAAGAGCCTCTCGGTCGGAATTGTGCCTCTAAATCCACAGACTCCGGAACCTCACCTCTGCAAAGCTTTAATGCAGCCTGCACTGCACGGTAACTAAATAAAAAGCTACTATGTGCCACACTCGTCAATGGTGGTTCTAGACTCTTCGTTACATCACTATCATCATAGCCGGTAATTGCAATATCATGACCAACAACCAAATCTCTGGCCGCACAAACTCTATAACCAGCCTTTGCCATCATATCATTTGCAAAAACGATTGCATCTAAATCAGGATGCGCATCTAACAAAGATTCAACCTCTGCATCTGCAACCTCTGCAAACGTACCATGCACGATATAGCTGTCCGGTACTTCTAAACCGGCTTCTGCCATTGCATCTTTGTAAGCCTTTATACGCTGATTAGAGTCAAAGTTTCTTGCAGGACCTGCCACAAATCCAATTTTTTTATAACCATGTACATGAATTAAATGTTCTACATTTTCTTTCATACCATGATAGTTACCACCGGTTAAATATGGTACATTCGGATCTTCTAATTTATCACCTAATACCAAATACGGGATCCCCTCAAATCCCTTCGCAAACTCATTAATATTCGGTACATACTTAAACTGTGAAAGCAATCCATACGCGATAATCAATGCATCCGGTTTTAAATAATGCACATATTTATAAATCGTATGAAATTGGTAATCATAATCCCACGCAAAACTTCCTGTCAAAATATCTTTGCAATAACGTGGAATATGCGGCCCAGTAAGAAAGACCAGATTCACATCTTCTTCCTTTGCGCAAGCCTTAAATCCTTCTATCAATTCAGATGAAAAGGACGATATTGCATTACCACAGATAATTGCAATCGTTTTTCTTTTTTTCCCCGGCATATTATCCTACTCCTTTGTCATAGAGCCAAAAACTATTTTGCAGCTCTTTCTTTTGCATTTTTGGTAAGTTTAAAAAGTTCTTCTGCTGCCAATCTGGTCTTAGCTGCAATATTCTCTCCATTTTTCGGGAAACAATAATATTGAATTTTATCATCACCAATACTAATCATATCCCCGATTTCATACCAGAAAAAGTCTGAATATAGACTGTATGATGCCTGTGGACGCAATCTATAATCAATCTGCCCCTCACATCCTGTCAAATGAAATCCTTTCGTGGTATGCACCAGATGTCCTTCCCCTACTCGATACACACCCTTCGTATTCACAAGCATATAAATATCTACGTCGATGTCTAGTTTGTATGTACCTTCTTCCAACTCTTTCCGAACACAGTCACGTTCCCATGTATACCAATCTGGAACATGGTTAATTTTTGTCTCGCCATTTGTGCATTTTAAGAATCCTTTTTCTGTCAATTCGTAAATGATATGACATTCCTGACAGACAAGTGTCGTACCCTTACCATAGGTCTTTCCTTCTGTCTGGCAGTGTGGACACTTATACAATACCCTATGAAGACCATCCGCACGGAATTTTTCTTTAATGCGGATTCCTTTTTCCTGCTGTATTCTAAAATTATCAAAATCAAACTGCTTGTTTACGACTTCGTTAATCTCTTCTGGTGATTTCTCTTTGATCTCTTCCGGTGACAAAATATATTCCATTGTCGCTGAAACCTTTGTTTTACGCACCTGCAGACCATTGTATAATGGATCTCTTAAAAACGCTCCCTCGGTACGAATCATGACTACTGGAACCCCCAATAACTTAATGCATTTTCCCAAACTATCTGGCAATGGTGTCGCAGTACCGTCAAAACTATAGCTGGCTTCTGGATACATAATGATAGACGCTTTTAAATCCTTTACCGTATATCGCATATCGCGAACCAGTGTAACATCATTAATGAACTTCTTCGTAGAAATACAGCCAAGCAGACGCATCAACCATGCTTTTCCTACAAATCCATCTAACGTCGTTACAATGTGCCATTCTCTATCTGCCATCAAATACGCTACAATCTCTAAATCTATAAAACTAGAATGATTCATCAAAACCAGGCATGGCTCACCCTTTTTCAGCTTTTCCATACCGATTTTCTTATAAGAAAATCTTGAAAACAACAATAAGAACCAACATGCAACCTTCAAAATTGGACGTAAGATTCCCATCTGTCTCAATGGTTTCTTATGTTCCTTTTGAGGCATCGCCAATACTTCCTGATAACTCTTTTCAATTTTTTTGATTTTCAAATCTAATTCCTCACTTATCTTTTTTTAACTCCTATTCCTATTGTAATATAGAGAATAACCACTTGTAAATTCTTTTTTGTGTACAATCGATATCTTCTGTCTGCTGTCATTCCTATTCCCTAAAAATTACAGAAATTTTCCTCAAAATTCTGAAAATACACTTGACGTACCAAAGTACTAGAGATATAATAGTTATGGAACGAAAGTACTACATTTAACATTCGCTATCCTCTTACCTTTATCATATAAATCCCCCGTTACATAGCTAACTACTATGAAACACAAAAAAGGCAGCCTTCCCGGTTGCCTTTTTTGTTTGTATTTAATTAAAGTTCATTAAACCAATTGAAATTTTTGAATTTCCTAAAAATTAAGGCTCTAATTTTGAACTCATTAGCATAACTGAATTCGAAATTAGAGCCCTGATATTTCTTACATCACGATGATATAAAAAATTTATTTCATTAATAATGACTTACCTGTCATCTCAGCAGGCTGTTCCATTCCCATTAATTCAATCATAGTAGGAATGATATCTGCAAGACATCCGCCTTCACGTAATGTGTAAGCAGGATCTGCATTTACTAAGATAAATGGAACTGGATTTGTTGTATGTGCTGTAAATGGTGTACCTGCTTCGTAGTCTACTAACTGTTCTGCATTACCATGGTCTGCACAGATGAACATCTGACCATCTACTTCTTTTAATGCTTCTACGGCTTTTCCTACGCAAGCGTCTACTGTTTCAACAGCTTTCACTGCTGCTTCTTCGATACCTGTATGTCCAACCATATCTGGGTTAGCAAAGTTCACGATGATAACATCATATTTTTCTGAACGGATTGCTTCGCAAAGTTTTTCACAAACTTCAGGAGCGCTCATCTCTGGCTGTAAGTCGTATGTTGCAACCTTTGGAGAGTTAACAAGGATACGGTCTTCACCTTCGTTTGGAGCTTCTACACCGCCGTTAAAGAAGAATGTTACATGAGCATACTTCTCTGTCTCAGCGATACGAGCCTGTGTCTTACCATTTGCTGCAAGGTATTCACCAAATGTATTCTTTAATTCTACTTTCTTGAATGCGATTGTTTTGTTAGGAATTGTTACATCGTATTCTGTGAAGCATACATACATAACGTCTTTTCTAGCGCCTCTGTCAAAACCATCGAACTCATCCATACAGAATGTTCTTGTGATTTCACGTGCACGGTCTGGACGGAAGTTGAAGAAAATGATGCTGTCGCCATCTTTAATCGTTGTGCGTGGTGCACCGTTTTCTGTAATTGCTGTTGGCTCGAAGAACTCGTCTGTTACTTCTTTTGCATAAGAATCAGCCATTGCCTGTACTGCATCTTCTGCCTGTACGCCTTCGCCCTTTGTCAATAAGTTGTATGCTTTTTCTACACGATCCCAACGGTTATCACGGTCCATTACATAGTAACGACCACAAATGGATGCAATTTTACCAACACCGATTTCAGCCATTTTAGCTTCTAAAGCTTCAATGAAACCTTTTCCTGATGTAGGAGCTGTATCACGGCCATCTAAGAAACAGTGAACATATACGTTCTCTACGCCTTCTTTTTTTGCTAACTCTAACAAACCATAAAGGTGTGTATTGTGGCTGTGTACACCACCATCTGAAAGCAATCCATATAAATGTAAATCAGAGTTTTTCTCTTTTACATTTGCAATTGCTGCTAATAATGCTTCGTTTTTGAAGAAATCACCATCCTGGATTTCTTTTGTGATTCTGGTAAGTTCCTGGTAAACGATTCTGCCGGCACCCATGTTTAAGTGACCTACTTCTGAGTTACCCATCTGTCCGTCTGGAAGACCAACTGCAAGACCACTTGCATAACCTTTAACAAATGGATAGGAAGCCATTAAATTATCCATAACTGGTGTGTTTCCAATGGCAACTGCATTGCCTTCTGACTTTTCGTTAAGTCCATATCCGTCTAAAATCATAAGTACGGTTGGTTTTTTGCTCATAATTTTTCCCTCGCTTTTCCTGTCATTTTCTTGTTCCCTAAAAATACTCATAGGTAATATAATAAATAAACTTTCCAATACATTGTTACTGCCTCAACTCTAGCATTATACTCCATTTACGTCAAGTCCGCAAGATATTAACGTAACAGGCTCGTTTCTAATCTAAAGCAAATATACACTATATAAACTTTCGTCTAACAAAAGTTTATCTCACCATGTATTCCTTTTTTACATAAAAAATCTCTGCCCCATTAGGTCAGAGATTTTTGTATTACTTATTTGTAGTTTACGATCTTACCAAAATCAGCTTTTAAGCTTGCGCCGCCAACTAAGCCACCATCGATATCTGGCTGTGCAAATAATTCAGCTGCGTTAGCTGCATTAACAGAACCGCCGTACTGAATACGAACTTTTTCTGCTGTATCTGTATCGTAGATTTCTGCAATACATTCACGGATTGCTTTACAAACTTCCTGTGCCTGTTCTGTTGTAGCTGTTTTACCAGTTCCAATAGCCCAGATTGGTTCGTAAGCGATTACTAAAGAAGCAACCTGCTCTGCTGTTACGTCTTTTAAGTCAGATTTAATCTGAAGACGAATCCAGTCAAGTGTAACACCCATTTCTCTCTGCTCTAATGTTTCACCACAGCAAAGAATTGGTGTTAAGCCATGCTCTAATGCTTTTTTCACTTTTTTGTTTAACATGCAATCACATTCATGGAAGTATTCTCTTCTTTCAGAATGTCCGATGATTACATATTTAACGCCTGCATCTACTAACATCTCTGGAGAGATTTCGCCTGTGTAAGCACCTTTTTCTTCGTAGTACATGTTTTCAGCACCAACAACTACGTTTGTACCTTTTACTGCTTCTACAACAGGAACGATGTCGATTGCAGGTACGCAGTATACTACTTCTACATCTTCGCTTGCTACAAGTGGTTTTAATTCTTCAACTAAAGCTACTGCCTGGCTAGGAGTCATGTTCATTTTCCAGTTGCCGGCTACGATTTTCTTTCTTGCCATTTTATTTACCTCACTTTTATGTATATATGTCGGAGCATCCTGTATACAATCCTAATGCTTCCGCAATTTACAATAGAAACTTACTTTTCAT
>JAFYQA010000014.1 GCA_017547315.1 Roseburia sp.
ATTAGGTTCTGTCACCTTATCACTCAACACAATACGAATTTTATCCTGTGCATAATCAATATCTATACGCCACAAAATCTCTTCGTCGTACTCTTTTTCCTCCGCTGTGGCACTTACATTCTGTTCCGGATAAAATGCCTTTATCAACGAATGGATATCATATTCAAATTCTGGTTGATTTAATTTTGCTAAAATCATAGTATTCCCTTATAAAAACGGATTGTTCACGCGCTCCATTCCAATACTTGTCATGTCTCCATGACCGGAATAAACTGCGGTCTCACCCGGTAAAATCATTAATTTATCTTTAATTGCTCGAATCAGCTGTGACGCGCTTCCCTTCGGGAAATCAGTTCTTCCGATAGAACCTTCAAATAACGTATCTCCACTGAATAACACGCCCTGTTCCTCAAAATAATAACAGCAACCTCCTACTGTATGTCCCGGCGTAAACAGCACACGGATTTTAAAACCAGCCAGTTCCATTTCCTGCTCATCTTTCAGATACACATCTGCATGATAAGTCTCCATCTTACCTTCCCAGCCGGATAAATTCAATCCAGCAGCCTCTAAAGTCTCCTGCTCTGCTTCATGGGCATATATTTTTACGTCCAATAACTGTGCCAGTTCTTCTGCTGCTGCCGCATGGTCAAAATGTCCATGTGTCAATAAAATCCCTGCCGGTTTCAAGCCATGCTCTTTTACTTTTTCTGCTAACTGTTTTGCAGATGCTCCCGGATCAATAATCAATACTTCTTTGGTATCATCATTGATTGCAAAATAACAGTTGGTTGCACAAACACTTACTACATATTGTTTGATACTCATCGCTGTCATAACTCATCTCCTTAAAATACTATCCTATTCGTAGCATTTTGCGCCACAGACTTTTATGCGGTACAAAAACCACCAGCGCCTGCTTATCAGCCGCCAGTGGTTCTCTCAATATCAATTACATTATCAATCTGACGCAAGCGCTCTATCAGACTGGTCAATTCTGCTTTTCCTTTTGTATTAAAGGAAATATCTATCGTAGCAACACCCTGCTTGCTGACTTTTGAGTGAATCGCATTGATATCAATTTCACGTTCAGTAAATACTTTAGAAATATCTACCAACAAACCGGTACGGTTATTACAATACACTTTAATCTCAGTCAGATAGAAACCGTTCTCACCAGAACCTTCGCTATGCTGCCACTCTGCATCAATCAAACGATCTCTGTCAATATCTGAAACATTCATCACATTAATACAGTCGGTACGATGAATCGATACCCCACGTCCTCTAGTTACAAAACCTACAATTTCGTCTCCCGGTACCGGACTGCAACATTTTGAAAAATGAACCGCCACATCATATAAGCCTTTTACAATAATGCCGCTCTTGGAACGTTTCTCTGCATGCTTATCTTTATTCTCAGCAATGTTTTCCACAATCTCCGCATCTGTAATCTGCGCAAGATGATCTTTTTTGTATTCTTCATACATACGGCTTACAATCTGACCCTCTTTTAAACCGCCATGTCCAACAGTAGCCAGACAGGCGTTCCAGTCATGGAAACCATATTTACGAATAATCTTTTCCTGATATTCCGGTTTATTAATCTGATGAAAATCAATACCCTTTGCCTTGGCATTGGCAATCAGAGCTTCCTTGCCTCGAATAATATTCTCTTCTTTGGACTGACTTCTAAACCACTGGTTAATCTTATTCTTCGCCTGTGTACTCTTTACCATACTAAGCCAGTCACGGCTCGGTCCCTTGGAATTCTGAGAAGTCATAATCTCAATTCTGTCACCATTGCGGATGACATAATCAATCGGAACCAGCTTGCCATTTACTTTGGCACCTACCATTTTATTACCAACTGCTGAGTGAATACTGTATGCAAAGTCAATCGGATTCGAACCTGCCGGAAGGTTTTTCACATCACCGGATGGTGTAAAACAGAATACCGCATCAGAAAATAAGTCCAAATCGCTTTTTAACATGCTCATGAACTCTCTGTTATCAGACATATCCTGCTGCCATTCTAAAATCTGACGAAGCCAGCTTAATTTCTCTTCTTCTGTTACAGTGGTTCTGGTCTCAACACCGTTATTGGTCTCTTTGTATTTCCAATGAGCTGCGATACCATACTCTGCAGTACGATGCATCTCTTTGGTACGAATCTGAATCTCAAACGGCTGACCGCTTGGTCCAATCAACGTCGTATGCAACGACTGATACATATTTGGCTTCGGCATAGCAATATAATCCTTGAAACGTCCCGGAATCGGCTTATACATTTCATGAATTACGCCTAACGCCGCATAACAATCTTTTACAGTATCTACAATAATACGAATCGCAAATAAGTCATAAATCTGATCTAAGGTCTTATCCTGATTCTTCATTTTCTTATATATACTGAAAAAATGCTTTGCACGACCACTGATTTCTGCCTTTATTTCAGCATTATCAATGTGGTTTTTCACTTCTGTCACTAGAGACTGCACATATTCTTCGCGAGCACTTTTACGTTGCGCAATCTGTGCTCCTAAATCCTTATACGCTTCTGGTTCTAAATATTTTAATGATAAATCATCTA
>JAFYQA010000188.1 GCA_017547315.1 Roseburia sp.
AAAATGTACTCCGAGTATTTCTGCACCTTCATAGCCTTCTTTTACAACCTTAGCTACATTTTCAAGGGCTGCCGTCAACACATCCGGCATCTGCGTTACCGTTGTAGGAAGAATCCCTGTCACGCCTTCTTCTGGAATATGCTTCATCCAGTGTCTTAACCCTTCTTCTTCTGCATCATTAGTATCAAAACCGTATGCACCATGTGTATGAACGTCGATAAATCCTGGAACAATTCTCTTCGAACCGTAATCTACATCTGCCCCTTTTTCACCATACGGAATAACACTTATAATTTTACCATTTTCCACTGCAAGCTGTGCTGCTATAAACTGTCCCGCAATCCACACTTTTTTACTCTGTATAATCATATCTTTACTCCATTTCTACATCAGCCGAAAGAACACGCTTCCGGCTGATATATGTTAGCACTATTTAAAAGTTTTATATTAAACATTTATTTTAGAAAGAGCTGCTTCGTCAGCTACTAAAACAACATTTTTATGAAGCTGAAGGATAGAAGCCGGAACCTGAGGTGTAACCGGTCCAAAGAATGCTTCTTTTACAATATCAGCTTTGCCTTCGCCACTTGCTACTAATAACACCATTTTTGCATCCATGATGTTTTTAATACCCATTGTATATGCCTGCTTTGGAACATCCTCGTAAGAAGCGAAAAATCTCTGATTTGCTTTGATGGTAGATTCCTGTAAATCTACACAGTGTGTCTCCAGTTCAAATGTATCTGCCGGCTCATTAAATCCAATATGACCGTTATGTCCGATACCTAAAAGCTGAATATCCGCACCACCAAACTGATTCAAAATTGCATTATATTTTGCGCACGCTTCTTCACTATCTTCAATTGTACCGTCTGGAAGATTGGTGTTTGCTTTATCAATATTAACATGACTGAATAAATGATGATTCATAAAATAATAATAACTCTGATCATTCTCTCTTGGTAATCCTCTGTATTCATCGAGATTTACGCTCTGAACCTTTGAAAAATCAATCTCACCTGCTTCGTATTTTTTAACTAATTCCGCATAAAGACCTTCTGGTGTAGATCCTGTAGCAAGACCCAAAACACAGTTTGGTTTCATAATAATCTGGCTAGCAATAATATCTGCTGCCTTCTTACTCATATCTGCATAATCTTTTGCTTTAATAATTCTCATACTAATTAACCTCCGTTATAATAAATTTCATACCAATAAGAATCTCTATCTTTACTTTCTTTTCCCATAACCATTCTGCTGTTTTTAGCATAACACATACTACAACTGTTTCACAAAAAGCTCTTGAGTCCGCTCCATATACGCCTCTGAACCGGCCACATCCCAATACTGAACCATCCCTGTATCCCTAACGTGTAACATTTTTCGCACATAAACCAGATTCTAGATATACTTCGTAACATTCAATACTCAAACGATAGACGCTCTTTGCAGCCCAAATCTTAACCGCAATAGAAAAGTGGACTACCATTTAGATGATTTTTGCAATAATTGGCACTACAATTACATTGAGAATCGCTGTGACTACGATTGCAAGTGAACTCATAGCACCTTGAATTTCACCCATCTCAAGCGCTTTGGATGTTCCGATTGCATGAGATGCGGAACCAATTCCTAATCCCTGTGCTATTGGTTCTTTAATTCGCAATAAACTACATACAATTGGACCAAAAACTGCACCGATAATTCCAGCTATCATCACACCCATAATAGTAACTACCTCAATGCCATTAAGTTCATGGCAAATTCCAACTGCAATAGGCGTCGTAACACTTTTAGAAAGAAGTGAACGCATCAGTATTTCTTCGATATTGAATAATTTTGATAAAGTAACCAATGTGATAGCATGCGCAATCACTCCACAACTGATAGGCACAATAACAGTCACCACATTTTGTTTCAAAATCTGCAATTGTCTATATAGTGGCACTGCAAGACAAATCGTTGCAGGTGTCAAAAATATTGTTAAATACTGTGCACCCTGATTATAAGTAGCATAATCCACATCAAATACAAGTAAAAAAGTAATTGTCAGAATAGCACTAATTAAGAGTGGATTCACAATTGCATAATTAAATTTTCGTCTAAGAAACATACCAAAAAAATATGTCAAAAGACTGATACTTACTCCAAAAAAGGTGCTAGAAAGCAAAAGCTCATTCATTTTCCTTTCCTCCTTTTTTCTCCCCACGCAGGCGAATAATTCCCTGTGCAATTACTCCCGTAACAGCCGTCACCACAACAGTAGATATAAAGCATATCAGCACAAGCGGTATCACTTGCCCTTTTATATCGCCAAACGCCTCTATCAATCCCACAGTTGGGGCAATAAAAAAGATAGGCATAATAGAAAGAATCCAATCTGCTACATCTTCTACCATCTCCATTTTAATTATACCAAGGCATAAACACAAAAACAAAATTGCCATCCCATATACGCTAGCCGGAATTGGAAACGGCAAAATGAAATGTAATAATTCAGCTATGAAAGCAATCGTAGATATCACACCAATCTGTATCATATATTTCATATACATTCATTCCTTCCATTTTACAATCTTTTTGACATTACCTCTGCTACAGCCGGTGCAACAATTTTCTCAAAACTACCATTTCCGAAATGAGCCGAACGTTGTTTTGCGGTAATACCCGTACCATTTACCTCATTAGAATCTGCACTACGAGGGATTTTTACAAAAGTCTCAGGACTCCACTTTTCATATGCTTCCCAAATTTGAGGACATTCGTGATAATTGTGCCAATAGGATACTGTCTCCATGTTATACCATATTGATTTATTCCACTCTCCCCGATAAACTCTATCCGGATAAGCTTCTGTCATT
>JAFYQA010000189.1 GCA_017547315.1 Roseburia sp.
AAATGCGGCTGCAATTGATTATGTGTTTGTAACACATGCTCATATTGACCATTCAGGTTTGCTGCCACTTTTATATAACCACGGTTTTCGTGGACAGATTTTTGCGACTACTGCGACTACACAGTTATGTAACATTATGCTCAAAGATAGTGCTCATATTCAGATGTTTGAAGCAGAGTGGAAGAATAGAAAGGCCAGACGTTCCGGTAAGCCGGAAATAGTGCCTCTCTATGATATGAATGATGCTATGGGTGTACTGACACATTTTGTGCCATGTGATTATCATCATATTATTCAGGTATGTGAAGGGCTTAAGGTACGTTTTGTGGATGCGGGCCATCTGCTGGGTTCGTCTAGTATCGAATTTTGGATTACGGAAGAAGACAAAGAGGTGAAGGTCGTATTTTCCGGAGACCTTGGGCATGGCAATAAACCATTGATTAAGAATCCAGAGTTTATAGAAGATGCAGACTATGTAGTTATGGAATCTACCTATGGTGAAAAAGTGCATGATACACCACCGGATTATGCAATGGAACTGGTACCGGTACTGAGGGATACCTTTATTCGTGGTGGTAATGTAGTAATTCCTGCATTTTCAGTTGGTCGTACACAGGAGATGTTATATTTCTTACGTAGAATTAAGACGGAGAATCTGCTCCCTGAGTTTCCGAAATTTGAAGTATATATTGATAGCCCGTTAGCAGTGGAGGCTACTTCTATTTTTAATAAAAATGTAGAAGATTGTTTTGATGAAGAAGCAATGACACTGGTACATCAGGGAATTAACCCGATTGCATTCCCGGGACTTCGTATGTCGATTACGAGTGATGAGTCTAAGGCAATCAATTTTAATGAGAATCCAAAGGTTATTATTTCTGCATCCGGTATGTGTGAAGCGGGACGTATTCGCCATCATTTAAAACATAATCTGTGGCGTAAAGATTCCACGATTTTATTCGTAGGATTTCAGGTGCCGGGGACATTAGGACACAGCCTTTTAAATGGCGCAAGAGAAGTAAAACTGTTTGGTGAAGAAGTAGAAGTGCGTGCAACGATTTTAAACCTTCGTGGTTTAAGTGGTCATGCAGATAAGAATAAATTAACAGAGTGGATTAATCATTTTACAGAAAAGCCGAAAAAGGTATTCGTAGTGCATGGTGATGATGCGGTAGCAGAGAGTTTTGCAAATCATCTGAAGGGGCTGGATTTCGATGCTTATGCACCATATAGCGGAGATGGTTTTGATTTACTTACCGGCGAGCGTGTGATGGTTGGCAGTCGTGCATTAGTTGAGAAAAAAGCGACGAAAGTTAAGAACACTGTATTTGCAAGACTTCTTGCCGCAGGTGAGCGATTACTTACCGTTATTCGTAAGTGTGAGGGCATGGCGAATAAAGATTTGGCGAAGTTCGCAGATCAGATTAATGCATTAAGTGATAAATGGGAACGTTAGTCATTGAGGTGTATTTTAATTAAGTACATAGTAATTAGATAAGGAAATGTAGTAGAAGTATACGATGAATATAAGTAGAAACCAGGTGCTTTCTGTATTAACAGAAGCATTAGATTGTGTAGAAAAAGAAGTATTAGGAGTAACAGATTATCATGCAAAACGTGTAGCGTGGCTTTGTATCCAGATGGGACGTAATGCGGGTATGTCAGAGGAAGAAATAGCCGATTTGGCAGTTGCGGCTCTGCTTCATGATAATGCATTAAATGAATATAAGCAGGATTATGAACACGGACAGTTACGTTACGGTGCAGATGGACGAAAACACTGTATTGCCGGTGAAAATAATTTAAAACTGATTTTAAAGAAGGAAGAGCAGTTAAGAAGTTTTGTATTATATCACCATGAACGTGCAGATGGTACTGGTCCATTTAAAAAAGGAGTGGAGGAAGTGCCGCTTGGTGCACAGTTCGTTCATATCGCAGATGAAGTGGATTTACATTTTGCTTTGGGAAGGCCAAATGAAGATGCGTTAGAGAGAATTCGTAGTTACATCATGGATGAAACGGGTTCTAATTTTTCCAAAGAGGCAGCAGAAGGTTTGCTTGCCGTTGTATCAGATGAGGCATTGCATATTTTAGCAGATGACAACATTGAGCAACTTGAGCTTGAATATGCACCGATTGTGATGGAAGCAACTTATGGTCTGGCAGAATTATTTGCCCGTATCATCGACTACAAATCGCCATTTACAAAGGATCATTCCATCGGTGTTGCAGAGAAAGTTAAACGTATGGCAGAGTTCTTGGGATATGAAACGGAACATATCGAAAAAATGTATTTGGCAGGAGCGTTGCATGATATTGGAAAGCTATTGGTAGATATTGAGGTTTTAGAAAAACCAGGGCGTTTAGACGAGCAGGAATATAAACACATTCAAAGTCATGCTTATGAAACCTATCGCTTATTGTCAAAAATAGAAGGTTTTGAAGAAGTGAGAGACTGGGCGTCTTATCATCATGAGAAACTGAATGGACGAGGATATCCATTTGGTCTTGGTGCAACAGAGATGGGCGAAGAAGCACGTATATTAGCTTGTGTGGATATCTATCAGGCTCTGACAGAAGACAGACCTTATAAAGCCGGTATGCCGCATAAAAAGGCGATGAGTATTTTAA
>JAFYQA010000190.1 GCA_017547315.1 Roseburia sp.
AACTTTGACCAATACATAGATTTTGTATATTCCTTAGCATTGGATCAGACAAAGTCGGTCTATCCGACGTATACGGATGGTATTAAGACGAAAGAAGATTTCATTACTCGTGCCAAGAAATCGTTTGCCAGAGAGAATGAGGAAATTTTACTTTTTGAAGTTGAGGGAAAAGTAGAAGGATGGATACATTATTATGCGCTGACTGAGGATAAGTGTCTGTCGTTTTGCACATTTAATATCGATGAGTATGCGGGAGTGGCTGTAAATGAATTCATCCGGTATGTTTCAGAAAAATACAGTGGCTTTACGTTACAGTTCGGTTTGCCGGCAGTAAATGTTGCGGTGCGTACAGCTTTGGAACAATTGGATTTTTCAAAAGTGGATGAGTGCCATGTAGATGTTCTTCATTTCGAAAAGTATCAATTACAGGTAGAAGCAACAGGACTTAAAAAAGTAACACGAGAAAATTATTCCGAGTTTGCAAAACTGCATGCGCATCTGGATGAAGAGATGTACTGGAATACAGCACGTATTTTGGAAAAATTGGATGATTGGCATATTTATGTGAATGAGCCGGGAGATGAGGCAGTAGGTGCCATTTACTACACTTATTTTGGTAGTATGATGGAAATTTTTGGTGTTGATTATCTAGAAGCAAGGTATGATGCAAATGTATTCAGAAATTTACTGGTTAAAGCATTGAATGAAGGGAAAAAGCATGGCGCGGGTAGCATGGTCTTTTTTAATGGTGACGAAGAACATGATATTGTCGCTGAGGTCGGCTTTGAATCTATCGGTGCGTATGTTTTGTATGAAAAAGTAATTTAAGGAATATCGGGGGAAAGTATGAAACTATCAGATTTTGTAGAGGTAATTGAGATTCATAAGGGCTGGTCTGCTGACAAGAAATACTGTGTGAAGGATGATACTGGAAAAAAATATATGTTCCGACTGTCGGAACATGAGCAGTATGACCGTAAAAAAGCGGAATTTGAACGTATGCAGAAAGTACAGGCACTTGGTGTGTCTATGTGCGAGCCAATTGAATTCGGAACCTGTGAAGACGGTGTCTATATGGTGCAAAGCTGGATTGAAGGAGTGGACGCAAGAGACTTACTTCCAACGTTGACAGAGGAGCAGGCGTATGATTTAGGTGTGGAGGCAGGATGTATCCTTAAGAAAATCCACGCAATTCCTGCTCCGGAGGGGATGGAAGACTGGGAGATTTTTTTCAATCGTAAAATGGACAGAAAAATCGAAATGTATCAAAATTGTCCACTAAAGTATGAAAATGGCGAGGTATTTATTGAGTATATTGAGGCAAACCGGCACTTGTTAAAAAATCGTCCGCGTGTATATCAGCATGGTGATTATCATGACGGTAATTTGATGGTTGATGAGAACGGACATATCGTGGTAGTGGATTTTGACAGGGAAGATTACGGCGATCCATGGGAGGAATTTAATCGTATTGTGTGGTGTGCGCAGTCTTCGCCGAAGTTTGCGACAGGAATGGTGGATGGATATTTTGGTGGTGAAGTGCCGATGGAGTTTTGAAAGTTACTGGCGCTTTATATCTCGAGTAATTCATTGTCCTCCTTGCCTTGGGCTATACCGTTTGGGCAGGAAGAGATTGATGTCATGACAAAGCAGGCAGAGGATATTCTCGGCTGGTACGATGGGATGAAAAATGTGGTGCCGAGTTGGTATGAGAAGTAGTGTTTAAAACAGGAGAATACACATGAAAAAAGCATTGATTTGGGATTTGGACGGAACATTGTTAGATTCTTATGGAATTATCGTAGCTAGTTTAAAAGAGACAATGGCGGAATTGGGTGTTTGCACTTCAGAGAAGGAAATATTAAATTATGTGATTACTTATTCAGTAAGTGCGTTTATTAATAAAATGGCTGATGAATTAGGAATTGCGCCGGAAGAAATTGCAAAGCGGTTGTCGGAGATTGGTGGCGCACAAAATTTAGAGATAAAGCCCATGCCGAACGCAATAGAAATTTTGCAGACAGTTTCAGAATTGGGAGTTGCAAATTATGTTTATACACATAAAGGAAAATCGACAAAAGGAATTTTAGCGAATTTGGCAATGGAGAATTTCTTTGGGGAGGTTGTTACAAATAGGAATGGATTTGCGAGAAAGCCGAACCCGGATGCAATCAATTATCTTGTGGGGAAGTACCAGTTAGACAGAGAAAATACTTATTATGTGGGAGACCGTAGTATTGATGTGGAGTGTGCGGTGAATGCGGGAATTAAGAGTATATTATTTTTAGCAGAAGGATGTTGTGGTAAAGCAACTGGAAAAGAAGATTTTATTGTACATGATTTGATGGAGATAAAAGAGATTATTTGTAACCGGATGATGTAAGGAGAAAAGAATGGAACTACAATTTGCACCGGCAAGGGAATGTGACATTGAAAGAATTTACGCTTCAAATAAAGAGCTAATAGACGCTTATGAAGATGTTGAAAACATTGATTACGATAAAGTACTGCAATGGGTTTTAAAGAAAATTAAAACCCATATAGATGAGTATGTAGCAGTTTTTCTTGATGGCAGAAAAGTTGGATATTATCATTTTTATCCGTCAGAGGGGAAAATGGAACTTGATGATTTATACATTTTTCCAGAGTTTCGAAGTAAGGGTATCGGAAGCATGATTATTCAAAAATGCATGGAAGAAAGTGATAGTACGATTTTTCTATACGTGTTTGCAAGAAATGTACGTGCTATTGCATTATATGAAAAACTGGGATTTAAGATAGTGAAGAATATTAGAGATACACGATACATTATGGAGAGGGAGGATGGAATGTTTTTGTAAAAGATTACCAAAATGAGGCTATAAGTAATTCTTAGTAACTAAGAATGGATTGTGCGTAATGCGTAATTTCCGTATCTTTGATTTTTTTCGTGATATTATGAGCGTGCCTAGGTACGATTATTATTTACGAAAGGAAACTATATGTTAGAAAATACACAAAAAGAAGTTTCATTCGAAGATGCGACAGGAATAATTGATTATACGTTGACGAATGATTACATGTTCCGTGCAATTTTGCAGTCGAATGAGAAAGTGTTAAGGGGGCTTATTGGGTCTCTATTACATTTAAAGCAAGAAGAAATTGAAACAGTAGAAATTAAGAATCCGATAGAGTTAGGAAAAGCAGTTAATAATAAAAACTTCATATTGGATATTCGTGTTGTCTTAAATAACAATACAATTATTAACTTGGAAATGCAGGTGAGTAATCATGGTGATTGGCCGGATCGTGCATTGAGTTATTTGTGTCGTGCATTTGACAACTTGCAAAAGGGAGAGGAGTATGAACAGGTATTGCCGGCGATTCATATTGGCATATTAGATTTTATTCTTTTTCCGGATATTCCCGAGTTTTACGCGACAAACAAGCTCATGAACATAAAAAGCCATAAAGTTTTTAATGACAAGTTTATGTTGAATGTGCTATCTTTAAAGCAGATAGAACTGGCAACGGAAGAAGATAAAGCTTGGGAAATTGATAAATGGGCGGCTCTTTTTTCTGCAAAGACATGGAGGGATATAAAAATGATTGCGAAGAATAATGAGATACTTACATCTGCATCAGAAACTTTATATCAATTTAATTCGGATGATATGATTCGGGAACAATGTCTAGCGCGTTTGGATTATGAACGTCATGAGCGTTATGTGAAAAATAAGCTTGCGGAGCAAGAGCAGGCACTCAAAGAGTGCCGTGATACAATTAGTGAACAGGCTGATACAATTAGTGAACAGGCTGATACGATTAAAGAACAGCAGGAATTAATTAAGGTTTTGCAGGAACAGTTAGCGGAGAAACATAAGTAATAATGCAAATACAAGGGCATGGATAATGATTACATCCATGCCCTATTTTAAAGTATAGGAATTTCTTATAATTTAAAAAGTACATTTTTGAATAAATAAAAGTGCACAAGCGCGTAAGTATTTGGAACTTCCATATGCTGAATGAAGCGCATATGCCTTATGAACAGAAAATTTGTTTTATGGCAGAATATTTTTTGCCAGATGTTGATAAGTTAGAAGAGAAGCCTTGCACACATGAGTGCCGTATTTTAAAGTAAAAGGCCTTTGCAGATTTATATGTGTCGACATGGGTAGAAATGACAGCAAAGCCAGTTCTATTTGTGGAAGATATAAATAGAAGAGACTCATAAGTGTAAGTTATTATACATATAAAAAATGTAAATGTCACAAAGACAGATGTACACTTGCAACGGACAAAACGGTGTGGTATGCTAGAGGAAGTTTATGAAATGAGTAGGGGGAAATAGTTATGTTGACGAAGATTGATGACCTAGTATGGGGCATACCAATGATTGTCTTGATTTTGGCGGTAGGTGTACTTCTGACAGTTCGATTGAAAGGACTTCAGGTTTCGAAGCTTCCGTTGGCAATAAAACATATTTTTGCGAATGAGAAGGATGGCAAAGAAGGTGAAGTTTCCAGCTTTGGAGCGTTGTGTATGGCACTTTCAGCAACGATTGGAACCGGTAATATTGTCGGAGTAGCGACTGCACTTGTAGCAGGCGGCCCAGGAGCGTTGTTCTGGATGTGGGTGGCAGCCTTTTTTGGTACAGCAACGAAGTATGCAGAGTGTTTATTAGCGATTAAATATCGTGTAGTGGCAGCAGATGGTCATGTGGTCGGTGGCCCATTTTATTACATAGAAAAGGGTATGGGTAACAACTGGAAGTGGCTCGGCAAAATGTTTGCAATTTTTGGTGCATTAGCAGGACTTTTAGGTATCGGTACTTTTACACAGATAAATGGTATCACGAGTGCAGTAAATAACTTTTTTGATCCACAGAATATAAATACAGTTACATTGTTTGGTACGGAGTATTCGTGGTCGGTTGTGCTTGCAGGATTACTTGTTACAGCATGTGTAGCATTGGTTATCATCGGTGGTGTAAAACGAATTTCAGCAGTTTCTGAATTTATTGTTCCGTTTATGGCGTTGCTTTATATTGCGACAGTTGTTATTATCCTCGTGACGCACGCATCTGAGATTCCGGCAGCATTTGTTGAAATTGTAGAGAGTGCATTTGGGCTTCGTGCTGCGGCAGGTGGTGCATTAGGAGCTATCATGGTAGCGATGCAAAAAGGAATTGCCAGAGGTATCTTTTCAAATGAAGCAGGTTTAGGTAGTGCTCCGATTGCAGCAGCTTCTGTAAAAACAAATGAGCCGGTAGCACAGGGATTGGTGTCTATGACAGGTACCGTTATTGATACATTGATTATTTGTACATTGACTGGTCTTAGCATCGTTATTACCGGTACATGGAATGTTGGATTAGAGGGTGTTGCTGTTACAACAAAAGCTTTCCAGCTTGGACTTCCATTTTCAGAATCAGTAGCATCGTTCATTTTGATGATTTGTTTGGTATTCTTCGCATTTACTACGATTTTGGGATGGGACTATTATAGTGAAAAATGTGTGGAATACTTAGTTGGTGATAAACCATCTGTTATAAAAGGTTTCCGCTGGTTATACATTTTGGCGGTATTTATTGGACCATATATGACAGTATCTGCGGTTTGGACGATTGCGGATATTTTCAATGGCTTGATGGCATTCCCGAACTTGATTGCATTGGTAGCGTTAAGTGGTGTGGTTGTTGCAGAGACAAAGAAATATTTTGAAAAGTATAAATAAGAAAATATAATACTGTCGTAGGATAGGTTCGTTTAACAGAGGACATTGTTATCGGAAAATCTTACGGCAGTATTTTTTGAATTATAACGCTGTGACTATAAAAAGCGAACCAGAACGGAGAAATGTGTGTTTTATGGTTCACATCAGACGACGTTCTATGTTAAAATTTTATGGAGTGATAAAAAGGAGTCTGTGTTATGGAAAAATGGAATGCATATACAAAAGACGGACAACTTACCGATAAGATTTTAGTCCGAGGTGAGACAATACCAGAGGGATTCTATTTTATGGCATGTGAGATACTGGTGCGCCATATAGATGGAGATTATTTGTGCATGAAACGCTCTGTTAGTAAAGAAAAATTCGGTGGGTATCTGGAAGCTACTGCAGGCGGAGCGGCATTACTTGGTGAAGATAAATATCAATGCGCGAAGCGTGAATTAAAAGAAGAAACGGGATTGGATTGCGACGAGTTTCGAGAAATCGGATGTTTTGTAAGCGATGCGTATCGGAACATTTTTTATTCTTTTGATTGCATCGTGGATTGCGACAAAGATGCTGTGCAGTTGCAAGAAGGTGAGACGGAAGGATATGTTTGGATGAGCGAAGATGAGTTCATAAATTTTGTGAATTCAGGAGAAATGATTCCTACGCAGTATGAGCGACATGTGGAGTATTTTAAGAAGTTGGGATATATCAGATAAGAGGATTATTGACTGTCTACGTAGACGGGGAGATTTATATAGAAAGTAGAGAAGAGAATGATGGCAAAGCAAGAAAAAACAAATGTCATGCGTATCTTAGACCAGAAGAAAATACCATACGAGGCACATTTTTATGATAGCACAGAAGCAATCGGTGGTATGGAAGTTGCAACTGTCTTGGGTCAGAATCCCAAACAGGTATTTAAAACGCTGGTAACAATAGGTGCATCAAAACACAATTATGTATTTGTTGTTCCGGTATGGGCAGAATTGAATTTGAAGAAAGCTGCAAAATCTGTTGGAGAAAAAAACATCGAAATGATAAAATCGAAAGAACTTTTACCGCTGACCGGTTACATTCATGGTGGATGTTCGCCAATCGGTATGAAAAAGTTTTTTACGACAACGATTCATGAGACAGCAAGGGAATGGGACACCATTATTTTCAGTGGTGGAAAAATTGGTTGTCAGGTGGAAGTAGCGTTGGAAGATTTAGCGAAGGTGATTACTTTTACGGTGCAGGATATTTGCGATTAGGATGATAATATATTTTTAAACGAGTTTGGATAAATATCTTATGACGTATGGGTTTTTAGAAATATCAGAATAATTAGTTGGGATGTAACAGGAATAAAAGTTGGTGAAATGATATGTATTTGGTTTCGATATATTTTGATGAAAAAACAGATAAGCAAATTCAGAAATTCATGACACAGATAGCGGAAAAAACAGGAAATACGTTTATGCAGGATAACCATGTTCCACCGCACATAACCGTGGCGGCGATAGAGACGCGTGATGAAAATGTAGCAATCGCAGAGTTAGAGAAATGTGTGCAGAAGTTAGAGCAAGGGAAGCTTCGCTTCATCTCAACAGGCACATTCTTTCCACAAGTGTTATATTTGGAACCTGTATTGAATGAATACCTGCATGCGTTGGCGTGTGCGGTGAACGAAACAGTAAAGGAGCTGCCGGAGACGATAGTTAGTCCATATTATCAGCCATTTAGCTGGCTGCCGCATGTGACACTTGCAAAACAATTGTCGGAAGAACAGATGTTACTTGCATTTCAGACGATGCAGAAACGATTTACTTCATTTGAGGGGACAGTGACACGGATAGGAATTGCAAAGACAAATCCACATCGAGATTTGAAGGTGTGGGAGTTGGTATAATGAACAAATATTAGAAAAGAGGTAAATGAAATGACGACATTAGAAATGAAACAAATTTTTGAAGAAACAGCCTACATCCGTACAGGCGGTAGTGCAGAAGAATTAAAATGTGCAGAATACATAAAGGAAAAGTGTGCCACATTTGGTGCAGAAGCAGTGATTGAGCCATTCTTAGTTGATATGGCAGAGATTCAGGAAGCAGTTTTAATAATTGATGGAAAAGAAATTCCATGTAAGGGTTATTTGGGTACAGTAAGTGGAGAAGTAGAGGCACCTCTTTATTATTTAGACGGAAAAGATGCGTATTCATTAGCTCAGTGCAAGGGCAAAATCGTAATGATTGATGGTTATTTAGGACACTGGGTATATCAGGATATTGTTGAAAATGGTGCAGTTGGTTTTATTACCTATGACGGCAATGCCAATTATGCAGATGAAGATATTGATCAGAGAGAATTACGCTCTTATGTAGCAAAAGGCAATTTTATTCCGGGTGTGAATATCAATGCGAAAAATGCAATTGACTTGATTAAAAATGATGCGCAGACAGCAAAAATTGTTTTGAAACAGAGACGTTACAAAGG
>JAFYQA010000191.1 GCA_017547315.1 Roseburia sp.
GTAAGAAGATACGGTTTCCATGGTACAAGCCACAGCTTCGTATCAAAACGTACAGCAGAATTCTTAGGAATGGATTTAGACAATTCTAAGATTATCGTTGCTCACTTAGGAAATGGTGCTTCTATCTCAGCTGTATTAAATGGCAAATGTGTAGATACTTCAATGGGTCTTACTCCACTTGAAGGTCTTGTAATGGGAACACGTTCTGGTGATATCGATCCATCTATCATGGAATATATCGCTAAGAAAGAAAACCTTGATATTCCAGGTGTTATGAACGTATTAAATAAAAAATCAG
Source organism: Roseburia sp. (assembly GCA_017547315.1). Next base: position 299 of record JAFYQA010000191.1, read on the forward strand.
GTGTACAGGGCTTATCTAAAGTATCCAGCGACTTCCGTGATCTTGAAGAAGGACATAACGCAGGTAACGAACTTTGCACAAACGCATTAGAAGTATTCTGCTACAGAGTAGCAAAATACATCGGTTCTTATGTAGCAGCTATGAACGGTGTTGATGCAATTGCATTTACAGCAGGTATCGGTGAAAACGCAGCTACAGTTCGTAAGATGGTAGTAGCATACCTTGGTTACCTTGGAATCACATTAGATGAAGAAGCTAATGGCAAACGTGGTGATGATATGGTTATCTCTACAGCAGATTCTAAAGTAAAAGTTTGCGTAATCCCAACAAACGAAGAACTTGCTATCGCAAGAGAAACAGTTGCAATCGTTGGTAAATAATAAGATTGTATTTTTTCAATTGTGAAAATGAAATTGACATGATAAGAGGCTGTAAAATTTTTGCAGCCTCTTATTTTACGCGAATTAATTACTAAATGAAGTATATATTTTATGAAAATAAACAAGAAATAGTAAAAAAAGAGTTGACAAAGAAGGGACACCTATGTATAATTGTTTAGGTGTGAAACCTTGTCAGAAGATAAGGAGGGAGAAAACCATGAGTTTAGATATTTCAAGCGTTGTAACTTGTGAGAACAAAAGCGTAACAGAAGAAGTTCAAATCGAGCTCGATACTTTTAAGTCTAGGATGGGTGATTTCCCAATCACAGAGAAATCACCGGTAGAGCTTAAGATAACCAACCAGGAAAACAAGCGGCTGCTTATCCAGGGGACAGTTGATTTTACAGCAATGATACCGTGTGGTCGTTGTCTGGAAGAAGTTCAGACAAGCATCCATTTTGACATTGATAAGAAGCTTCCGATTAACGGAGCGGAAGTCAATGAAGACGAGATGGATGAATCAGACTACCTGATTGGATTTGATCTGGATGTAGATAGATTAATCTACGAAGAGATTTTGGTGAACTGGCCGATGAAGGTTCTGTGCAACGATGATTGCAAAGGAATTTGCAAGGTGTGCGGAATCAACCTGAATAAGGGTGATTGCAATTGCCAGAGAACAGAACTGGATCCAAGAATGGCAGCGTTCCAAGATGTCTTTAACAAATTTAAGGAGGTGTAGGTAAATGTCAATTTGTCCAAAGAATAAATCTTCTAAAGGAAGAAGAGATAAAAGAAGAGCAAACTGGAAGATGACTGCTCCAGCTTTAGTAAAATGTAGCAAATGTGGAGAATTAATGATGCCACACAGAGTTTGCAAGAACTGCGGATCTTATAACAAAAAAGAGATTATCGCTCAGGACTAATCAATAATGAAGTAATTAAGGCAAGGGTTTGATGAGAATCAGGCCCTTGTTTTTTTCAATTTTAAATAAGTATTATGTGTGATTACAATATAAAAGGGACTGGGGATACAAATGAGAAAGAATTTAGGCTATACATTACTGATGATATTTTTGATAGGAATATTATGTACGGCGTGTGGTGCAGAGAAAGCGAATCTATCAGAGTATGATACAGAAAGCGAAACCATAACTGAGAGCCAGCAGATGGAAGAAAATGATAATACAGAGGATGTTAGTCAGACAGAGATAGTTCCTGTGACAGAAAATGAACTTGAAACAGAAAAGATTTTGGGAACAGAGGTAATCTCTGAAACGGAGACAGTGCCTGACACAGAAATAACAGTGGAGACAGAAAACCGCGAAGCAAACGGTTTCGTAATCGCAATCGATGCTGGACACCAGAAGAAAGGCAACAGTGAGAAAGAGCCAGTTGGTCCGGGTGCTACGGAGATGAAAGCAAAGGTTTCGAGTGGAACGACTGGTTGTGTCAGCGGTCTGTGTGAATATGAGCTGAACTTACAAGTAGCGTTGAAACTTCGTGATGAGTTAGTGGAGCGTGGCTATGAAGTAATCATGATTCGCGAGACACATGACGTGAATATCAGCAATAGTGAACGTGCCATGGTTGCTAATGAAGCGAATGTGGACGCATTTATCAGAATTCATGCGAATGGTTCGGATAATGCATCGGTAAATGGTGCGATGACAATTTGCCAGACCAAAAACAATCCTTATAATGGTGAGTTATACGAAGAAAGCAAAGAGTTGTCACAATTGGTACTGGATGCGTTTGTAGAAGCCACTGGCTGTAAGAAACAGAGAGTTTGGGAAACGGATACTATGAGCGGAGTGAACTGGTGTGAAGTGCCGGTAACAATTGTGGAAATGGGTTATATGACCAATGCCACAGAAGATGCACTTATGGCGACAGAGGAATACCAGTATAAGATGGTAGAGGGAATTGCAAATGGTATTGATGCATTCCTTGAAGTGGAAAATGAATAGGTAAAAAAAGAAGCTGATATGGTGCATTGATCATATCAGCTTTTGTATTATTAGTTTGGTATGTAATTCATATACATATTATTCATTTCGTTTAAGGATGCACTTAAGTATTTTAATAAGGTCCATACATACTCAGAACTTTCCTGAGCTATTTGCTGAAAGCCTTTTTCATTTAGCCCTTGTATAGCAAGGTAATGGTTGTTCTTACGATAGTTGAATACAAAACGTTTATTTTCTTTTTCTATCTCATCTAACATATGATTCAAGCGTTTGTTCAATGTGAGAAGTAGATGGTATGCGATAGAAGTATCAGCCGCAAGGAGTGCCGGGAAATCTTTTTCGCTTATCTCAAGTACGATTACATTATCGGTTTTGGTAGAAACTGTAGCAGAACGAGGTTTCTTTTCTAATAAAGACATTTCACCGAAAAAACTGCCCTGTTTAAGGGTGAGCAGGGTTTTGGCATTATTTGAAAAAGAGTTAATCGTTACGTCTACTGTGCCTTGGAGTAAAATATATAAGGAATGTCCTTCGTCACCTTCGCGGCAAATAATGCTTCCTTTTGGATAAACAGAAGTTTTTCCAACGTTTTTAAGAGATTCTATTGACATATATAATCTCCTTTCACAATAAATAGTATTTAATTTAATTCTATACGAGAGAGTTCATTTTTTCAAGAGTAAGTGTGATTTATTGTGAGTATATAAAAGATTTATTTGCCACACATTTCACTTTATAGTATGATAATTCATATGGATGATTCTGGAAGGGGAAGTAGGCATGGATCAGATTTTTAATGTAGATAATAAGTTTTTTAGGGGAATATCGAAGATTATCGACTGTGTGTGGTTGAGTATTTTGTGGCTGATATGTTGTATTCCGGTGTTTACGGCAGGAGCAGCAACTACAGCTTTATATTATGCGGTGAATAAGGCGATTAAAAATGACAGAGGTTATGTTTCATCGGAGTTTTTTTCGGCATTTAAGTCTAATTTTAAGCAGTCTACGGTAGTCTGGCTTGTTTTTCTGGCCATTTATATCTGGCTGGGGGTGGATTATTTTGTAATGAGAGCTTTTGCAGAAGCAGGAATGGCAATGGGGAAAATGTCTATTGTCTTTTTAGTATTTGGGGTGCTTGTTACTATGTGGGGAGTTTATGTGTTTCCGTATATTGCCCGTTTTGAGAATACGACGAAAAATATTTTGAAAAATACGGCATTGATTGCAATTAGTAATACACCATGGACACTTTTGCTGATGGTATTGTTTTTTGCGATGTGGTGTGGGATTTATTTTGCAACACCGATAGTTTTTGTGATGCCAGTTTTGTATAATTTATGCAAAAATATTATTTTGGAAAAAATCTTTAAAAAATACATGACTCTAGAAGATTTGGCGTTAGAAGAAGAACGTAACAGGGAATTCTATAACTAACAATGTTTTTTGTATATTGATTTATGACAAAAGTTATAGTATATTTTTTATAGTTGGAAATCTGAAATGGATTTTTGTGGTAACTGTGAGTAAAACAAACCGTTAGAATGGAGAGGTTTATGCAACAAGAGATGATTAAGGTTGTTCTAGACGCTATGGGTGGTGACTATGCACCGGCAGAGCCTGTAAAGGCAGCTGTAGATGCAGTAGCCGGAAGAAAAGATATTAAGGTAATCCTCGTAGGCCGTCAGGAAGTTGTAGAAGCAGAACTTGCAAAGTATAGCTATCCAAAGGAACAGATTGAGGTTGTTCATGCGGAGGAAGTCATTGAGACGGCAGAACCACCGGTAAACGCTATTCGTAGAAAGAAGCAGTCTTCTATGGTAGTGGGTATGAATTTAGTTAAAAATAAAGAAGCAGACGCTTTTGTTTCGGCAGGAAGTTCCGGAGCAATTTTAGTAGGGGGACAGCTTATTGTAGGGCGTATCAGAGGAATTGACCGTCCACCATTAGCACCGCTGATTCCGACGGAGAAGGGTGTTTCTTTATTGGTAGACTGTGGAGCAAATGTAGATGCCAGAGCGTCTCATTTGGTACAGTTTGCACGTATGGGCTCTATTTATATGGAGCATGTAGTTGGAATTAAGAATCCAAAAGTTGCCATCGTGAATATTGGCGCAGAAGAAGAAAAGGGTAATGCACTTGTAAAGGAGACAATGCCTTTACTGAAAGAGTGTAAAGATATTAACTTCGTAGGAAGTATCGAAGCAAGAGATATTCCAAAAGGTGAAGTGGATGTAATCGTCTGCGAAGCCTTTGTAGGTAATGTTATCTTGAAGTTATTTGAAGGATTAAGCTCTACATTAATCGGTATTGTGAAGAAGGGATTAATGAGTACACTCGTAAGCAAAATTGGTGCAGCAATGGCATTACCAGCTTTGAAGAAGACCTTAAAGGAATTCGACGGCACACAGTACGGAGGAGCACCATTGCTTGGCTTGAACGGTCTTGTGGTGAAGACACATGGCAGTGCCAAGTCCATCGAGATGAAGAACGCGATTTACCAGTGTGTAACCTTTAAAGAACAGGATATCAATGGTAAAATCAAACAAAATATTTTAGGTTCAGAAGAACAGGAAGGAAAGTAAACATGGAATTTGAAAAGCTTAAAAAAATCATTGCAGAGGTATTAAATGTTGATGAAGAGGAAATCACAATGGACACCACATTCGTGGATGACCTTGGTGCAGATTCTTTAGATATTTTCCAGATTATTATGGGATTAGAAGAAGAATTCGATATCGAAATCGCAAATGAAGAAGCTGAGAACATTGTTACAGTTGCAGATGCAGTAGAACAGATCAAGAAAGCTTTAAATTAATAATTATAAGGCCCTTGTAGTAACACAAGGGCTTTTTATTTCATGGTAGGTAAACCTATCATGAAATAAAAAGCTCTGTTTTTTGTACACAAAGTTTGCCGCGAATGCAAACTGAATGGAGAGGACATATGTCAAAAATAACAGATTTGGAAAATAGAATCGGTTATCAGTTTAAACAGCAGGAGCTTCTGCGTCAGGCGCTGACGCATAGTTCGTATGCCAATGAGAAGCATAAAAAGCAGTCAGATAATGAAAGACTGGAGTTTTTGGGTGATGCAGTATTAGAACTGGTATCCAGTGAGTTTATATTTAAAAATTATGGCAAGATGCCGGAAGGTGAAATGACAAAGTTTCGTGCGAGCATTGTCTGTGAACCGACACTGGCACTTTGTACCAAAGAGTTAGAGTTAGGAAAGTATTTATATTTGGGAAAAGGAGAGGATTTGACTGGAGGAAGAAACCGTAAGTCGATTCTTTCGGATGCATTAGAGGCAGTGATTGGTGCCATTTATCTGGATGGCGGTTTTGAGGCTGCGAAAGAGTTTGTGCATCGTTTTATTTTGGTGGACGTAGAGCATAAGAAGCTATTTCATGATAGTAAGACGATTTTACAGGAGTTTGTGCAGGGTAATTATAAAGAAGAACTGCATTATGTACTGATAGGAGAAGAAGGTCCGGACCATGACAAAAAGTTTATGGTAGAAGCGATGATTGGTGAACAGGTCATTGGACACGGAACGGGACATACAAAGAAGGCTGCAGAACAAGAGGCAGCCTATGAGGCGTTGCTGAAATTACGTCCTAAGACAGGAAAGTAGTATGGCAGCTATCAGATACA
>JAFYQA010000192.1 GCA_017547315.1 Roseburia sp.
CTGCTAAGTTCATTACTTCTGCTACCGTATCTTCGAAGAAACGTGACTGCATACCGCTTGCACCAACACTTCCGATTTCTTCTTTGTCAACTAATAAACATACACTTGTGTATTCTGGTTCTACCATGTCAGCAATCGCTGCATAAGATGGGTAAGCACATACTCTGTCGTCATGTCCGTAACCCATAATCATACTACGGTCAAATCCGTAATCTCTTGCATCGCCAGCTGGTACTACTTCGATTTCCGCTGAAAGGAAGTCTTCTTCTTCTATACCATATTCTGCTGTTAAGAGATTCATGATATTAGCTTTTACTTTTTCTTTTGCCTTATCTTTATCCTCTTTGTCAGAGTCATCTAATGGAATACTTCCGATAAGTACATCGAGGTTCTCACCTTCGATAATCTTGCCTGCTTTTTTCTCCATCTGTTCTGCTGCAAGATGTGGTAATAAGTCTGTAATACCAAATACTGGATCGCCTGGTTTATCTCCTACGTTTACATTCACTACTGTGCCATCTTTTTTCACGATAATACCATGAAGTGCAAGTGGAAGTGTAACCCACTGATATTTCTTGATACCGCCATAGTAGTGTGTATCAAGCAATGCAAAATCTGTATTCTCATATAATGGATCCTGTTTTAAGTCTAAACGTGGAGAGTCGATATGCGCTCCTAAAATGCTCATACCTGCTTCTAAACTCTTCTTACCCATTACGAATAATGCAAGACCCTTGCCCATGTTATTCGCATATATTTTATCGCCAGCCTTTAATGTGCCGCCATTTGCAATGATTGTATCAAGATTCACGAATCCTGCTTTTTCTGCCATTTCGATTGTGTAAGTTACACATTCACGTTCTGTTTTACATTCTGAGATGAATTTACGGTAACCTTCTGCAAACGCCATTACCGCATCTCTTTTTTCTCCTACTGGATATTTCTCCCATGCATTCTTTCTGTCCATAATTTCTTATTTCTCCTATTTCTTCTCTTTCTAAATTCCCCTTGTAACGGAACTCTATATTTTATAAGCCTTGCTTATTTAATATCTGATTTTAATCTTCCTCTTGGTTACTTTTTGTCATATTTTCCTGCCAACGACGGTATAATTCCTGAGCTGCATTATAACCCTGTTTCTTCTGGCGATGATTTACTGCTGCTGTTTCACAGATAACAGCAAGATTTCGTCCCGGACGAATCGGCAATGAATGGCATACTACCTTATTCCCCAAAATCTCCGTATATTCCTCTTCCATACCAAGACGGTCATACTCTTTATCCTTTTTCCATTCTTCGAGCTTGATAACGAGGTCAATCTCCTGTTTCTCTTTTACACTTTCAACACCATAAAGGTTCTTTACATCTACAATACCAATGCCTCTAAGTTCGATAAAATATCTGGTAATGTCCGGTGACGTGCCGATTAATTTATGTTCGTTGATTTTACGAATTTCTACTACGTCATCTGTAACCAAACGATGGCCTCGGCGCAATAATTCTAATGCAGCTTCACTTTTACCGATGCCGCTTTCACCCATAATCAAAAGACCTTCGCCGTATACGTCTACCAAAACTCCATGGATAGAGATACATGGTGCAAGCCATTCACCCAGACAGTAAATCAGCTCTGACATGAACTCTGAAGTACTACGTTTCGTTCCCAAAACCGGAACATTATTAGCCTCTGCAATTTCTAAAAACAATTCATCCGGCTGCAAATCTCTGCAGAAAATGATACATGGCATATCATACGACAAAAACTCTTTATAAATCTCTTTTTTGCGTTCTGAATCCATATGCTGGAGATACGTATATTCTACGTTACCGATAATCTGAACACGCGACTGTTCAAAATGCTCAAAGAACCCACTGAGCTGCAACGCAGGACGGTTCACGTCGTTAATCATAACACGGTGACCCTTTAGCTCTACATTCGGCAAAAAATTATAAAGGTCCATAATCTGTACTATCTTTGATACTCCAACTCCATTTGTCGTTCCACTCATATTGGTACACGCACCTTTCTATGGTATTGCGTAATTATTCAGCCTTTTCCTAGTTCTACTGAATAGTTACCATATCACTTATAAATATAGCATATTTGCTCGATTTCTTCAACGTTTACAACCGCAAACAGCTAGTGTTCTGCGCCTGTTTTTCGAAAGAATTCATACACCGACAATGCGGCTTTTTCGTTCATACTCTCTGTATCCATCAAGTCTTCTACGCTGGCAGCTTTAATCGCATCTAATGACTGATATTTTTTCATCAGAGCCTTTCTTCGAGATGGTCCAATACCCGGTATGTCATCCAATACAGAATGTACCTGCTCTTTGCTTCGTAAAGAACGATGATATTCAATCGCAAAACGATGTGCCTCATCCTGAATACGGGTAATCAATTTGAACCCCTCACTATGGGTATCGATCGGTATTTCGATATTATTATAGTACAATCCACGAGTTCTGTGATTGTCATCTTTTACCATACCACACACCGGAATATCCAAGCCCAATTCTTCTAATACTTGTAAACAGATATTTACCTGACCACGGCCACCATCCATCATAATCAAATCTGGGAAACGTGAAAAGCTGCCATACTCTTCGGACAGATTTTTTTCTTTTAACTCCTGCTGCTCATCCATGCCATGTGTAAATCTTCGAGTAAGTACCTCATGCATGGATGCATAATCATCCGGTCCTGTAACCGTACGAAGTTTAAACTTACGATAATCGCTTCGTTTTGGCTTCCCTTTCTCATAAACAATCATAGAACCAACCGTCTCAAAACCATTAATATTAGAGATATCGTAAGCTTCCATTCGTACAATATCCTTCATATCCAAAAGTTTCTCAATCTCTTTTACAGCACCAATGGTTCTTCCCTCTTCGCGGCGCATTTTTTCTTTATCCTGATTCAAAACGAGTCTGGCATTTTTCTGAGCCAGTTCTACCAACTTCTCTTTTACCCCTTTTTGCGGAATACGAATATATACCTTGCTGCCACGTCGCTCTGCCAGCCAGTTTTCTAATACCTCTTTATCGTCAATATCCTGCGGCAGAATAATCTCCCTCGGAATAAATGGTGTCCCCGAATAAAACTGCTTGATAAAGGTGGTCAATATCTGTGTTCTGTGTTCTTCTGTACCGATCCGC
>JAFYQA010000015.1 GCA_017547315.1 Roseburia sp.
CAGACTGGTATCAGAAGAACTTTTGGCAGAGATGCAGAATGCAGATATCTGTATGGTGAATAATGAGTTCCAGTTCAGTAACCGTGGCACACCGATGGAAGATAAGAAGTTTACATTTCAGACCGACCCGAAAAATGTGCAGATTTTGTTAGACATGGGCGTGGATATTGTGAGCCTTGCTAATAACCATTCGATAGATTTTGGTACAGAAGCATTAGAAGACACCTTTGCTACACTAGATGGAGCAGGGATTCTATATGCAGGTGCAGGTGATACTAAAGAACGGGCCGAACAATTACAGATAATTGAAGTAAATGGACAAAAAATAGGTTTCTTGGCAGCTACAAGGGTGATTCCGGTCAGTAAGTGGAACATCGAATATGGACAGCCGGGATTGTTTGCGACTTATGATGATAGCAGATTGGTGGAATGTATTAAGGCGGCAAAAGAGGTATGTGATTTCCTTACCGTTTATGTGCACTGGGGGATTGAACGGGAAGCATATCCACAGGAATATCAGACTAACATAGCAAAGAATTGTTTTGCAGCAGGCGCTGATTTAATCATTGGAGCACATCCGCATGTGTTACAGGGAATTGAGTTTATAGATGGGAAGCCGGTATTTTATAGCCTTGGTAACTATGTATTTGCGCAGACGATTGCGAAAACAGCTTTGATAAAAGTAGAGATACAGCCGAATGGTGATGCTTCCTATAAGTTCATTCCAGCTTTTGCAGAAAGCGGAAAAACACAACTTTGTGAAGAGGAAAAGGCAGCCGAACTTATCGATTATATGAATGAGATTTCTATGAATGCATATATTGACGAAGCAGGTAATGTTTGTGAGAAACCGTAGAAAATAGACAATCATACAAAAGGAGAAAGACCATGCAGTATATTTTGAAAAATTCAGATTTAAAAGCTACATTTGAAAGTTTTGGAGCAGAGTTGATTTCTTTGCAGGACGCAGAGGGAAAAGAATATTTATGGTATGGAGATAGTGCATTTTGGGGCAGACATTCGCCAATTTTATTTCCTTTTGTGGGAAAAGTAAGAGACGGAAAGTATCGCTGCAAAGGGAAAGAATATACCATGGGACAGCATGGATTTGCAAGAGATATGGAATTTGTACTGTTGTCGCAGGCAGATGACGAGATATGGTTTGTATTAGAATCTACAGAGGAAACAAAAGAAAAATATCCTTATGATTTCCGCTTGGAAGTGGGATATAAGTTAGTTGCGAATACATTAAAAGTGTTGTGGAAGGTAAGCAATCCTGCGGAAGAAGTGCTTCATTTTTCAATTGGTGCACATCCGGCATTCTTATGTCCATTAGATGAGGGGAACAAACAAAGTGATTACTTTTTACAGTTAGATTGCGATAAGGCAGATTATTATTCTGCGAGATTAGCAAGCGGTTTATTAATCCGCGAAAAACAGACCTTAGAATTAACGGACGGCAGATGTCAGATGGTAGAAGGATTTTTTGACATGGGCGACAGAGGTACCTACATATTTGAAAATCATCAGGTAAAAGAAGTTGCTTTGGTAAGACCGGATGGCAGACCTTATGTGACAGTATCGTTTGATATGCCGTTGGTTGCAGTATGGTCACCGGAGAAAAAACAGGCACCATTTGTATGCATCGAGCCATGGTGTGGCAGATGTGACGCAGAAGATTTTGAGGGAAGTTTAGAAGATCGCGAGTGGGCGTTGCAGCTTCCTTGTGGTCAGACATTTGAGACAGGGTATGATATTCGTATTGATAAATAGATAGTTACAGGACTAGCGTTAGGGGGAGCAAGATGGAAGTTTTAACAAAAGCAAGATTTGAATCAGAGCCAAATGAGCGTGAGAAACGAAATTTACAGGTGGCGTATGAGGCTGCTTGTGAAAGTATTGTTTTATTAGAAAATGATGGAGCACTTCCGATTTCATTAGGGAAAGTGGCATTGTACGGAGCAGGTGCAATGCGGACGATAAAAGGTGGCGGTGGTTCCGGTGAAGTGAATGAGCGCCACAGTGTTACGATTTATGAGGGAATGAAAGCGGCTGGTTTTACCATCACATCGGAAAACTGGTTGAACGAGTTCGAAGCAGAGTATGTAAGAGAAGAAGAGCGCTATCATAAAAATAAATTAAAAAATATCATCACAGGAAAAATGTCTGCGATGGCGGCATTAGAGAACTTCCCTGGAATTGAAGGAAGATTGATTTCTGAGAAAGATGTCAAAGAAAGTGATACGGATACCTGTATTTACGTTTTAAGCCGTCAGGCGGGTGAAGGTATTGATCGTCGTGCGAAAAAGGGAGATATGTTTGTAACAGATGCAGAAGAGGCAAATATTGCATTTTGTGCAAAGCATTATGCCAAATTCATTTTGGTGATTAATGCGGGTGCACAGTTAGATGTATCATTCTTAGATAAGATAGAGGGTATCAATGCAGTAATGTTTATCTGCCAGTTAGGAACTGCGGGCGGAACTGCAGTAGCAGATACATTATCAGGAAAAGTAGCACCATCCGGTAAACTGGCATCAACCTGGGCGATGAAGTATTCCGATATTCCATTTTCAGATGAGTTCAGTTATTTAAATGGTAATTTAGAAGATGAATATTACAAAGAGGGTATCTATGTAGGATATCGCTATTTTGATACATTTGGTGTAGAACCACGCTATCCGTTCGGTTATGGTCTGGGCTATTCAGAATTTGAAATGCGTACAGAGAAAATCGCCGTAGATGGAACAATGGTATTTATCGATGTGGAAGTGAAAAATGTCGGAAATATCCATGCAGGAAAAGAAGTCGCAGAGGTATATATCAGTGCACCTGCGGGCAAAATGGATAAGGAATACCAGAGTCTTGCAGGCTTTGCAAAGACTAGAAATTTAGCTCCGGGACAAAAAGAACGTGTGCGAGTGGCAGTAGATATGTGTGGACTTGCAAGCTATCGAGAGGCAGACGCATGTTTCGTATTAGAGCCAGGAGATTATATTGTGCGTCTTGGTAATTCTTCTCGGAATACGACACCTTGTGCGGTGCTTGTGATAGAGGAAGAAGTGATTGTTTCAAAACATCAGAATATTTGTAAAGTGCACAAACCATTCGAAGAATTAAAGGCACCGGCACCTGTAGCGGCGGAAGTATTAAAAGCCGTTCCACGTATTACAATTGAAAAAGATAATTTTGGTATGATTGTATACCCATATGATACACCGACATGTCTTGCATATACAGAGGCACAGTATTTTGTAGATGAGTTGTCATTAGAGGATATGGTGGATATCGTAGTTGGTACCGGTATGTACAATAACGGGAATAAATTCGATATGCCTGGTTCCGTAGGAAATACAACTTCTAAGTTTTGGGATAAAGGTTTGGTGAATGCAACCTTATGTGATGGACCAGCAGGTCTTCGTATTCAAAAGCGTACGGCATTGATAGGCGGCAAGAAGACCAAAATGATTGATCCACCATTATCGATTTATGAAATGATGCCGAAATTTGTAAAGAAATTTGTTATGGCAGACCCGGAGAAATCGACTGTTCTATATCAGTTTACAACAGCATTTCCAGTTTCAGCAGCTATGGCTCAGACTTGGAATTTGGATTTGTTATATAAAGTAGGTAGAGCTGTTCAGGAAGAGATGGAAGAATATGGATGTACATTCTGGTTGGCACCTGCGTTAAATATTCATAGAAATCCATTGTGCGGACGTAACTTTGAATATTATTCAGAAGATCCGTTCTTAACGGGAGTTTGTGCAACTGCGATTACAAAAGGTGTGCAATGCAAAGATGGATATTATGTGACGATTAAACATTTTGCATGTAATAATCAGGAAGATAATCGTAAGGGTGTATCAAGTAATGTGAGTGAACGTGCACTTCGTGAGATTTATTTACGCGGATTTGAAAAACCGGTTCGCGAAGCCAATGCCAAAAGTGTCATGACTTCTTATAACAAGCTCAATGGAGTATATACGCCGAACAGCTATGATTTATGTACGAAAGTATTGCGACAGGAATGGGGCTTTAATGGTGTTGTTATGACAGACTGGTTCTCTACCAGCAAAGGCTGTGCCAATAACGCACTTGCCATGGCGGCAGGCAATGATTTGATTATGCCTGGTGGTAAGTATGATAAAAAAGAGATTTTAGCAGGCGTTAAGAGTGGACTTATTTCAGAAGCAGATGTCAGACGCTGTTGTGAGCGTGTAGTGCAGGCTATTATGGATAGTGCATTACAGAAGGAAATGCTTTCGAACTAGGCTCTAAAGTTTATAATAAAATCGAAAAGATTTGATATAAAAAGATTCGAATAGAAAAGAGAACAAGAGAAGAGGGAATAAGATGGCAGAGCAGATTACAAGAATAAAACGTGAATTAGTACATAGCGGAACCATTTTAGATATTTATAAAGACACAATGGAACTTCCAAATGGTAAGACAGAAGAATGGGATTTTGTGTCGCACAGAAAAGGTGCCGCTGCAGTAGTTGCAGTCAGAGAAGATGGTAAATTATTAATGGTGCGTCAGTATCGTCCATCTTTAGAACGCGAGACATTAGAGATTCCGGCGGGTGCCAGAGATAGTGTAACAGAAGATACCAAGGTGACTGCTGCGAGAGAGTTAGAAGAAGAAACAGGTTACCGCAGTGATAATATCGGTTTTTTGGTTTCCTTGAAAACAACAGTTGCTTTTTGTGATGAATTTGTAGATATTTATCTTGCAAGAAATCTGGTGAAAACAGAACAGCATTTAGATGATGC
>JAFYQA010000016.1 GCA_017547315.1 Roseburia sp.
GCAAGATATTCATTTACGAAATTAAGTGCTTTTACGAATGCTTCATAATCTGCATTCTTCTCTGTAATCGGAGTATTTCCTGCCAAACCATTTGCTAATAATAAACAAGTATCATTTGTAGAAGTATCTCCATCCACAGAAATCATATTATAGGTATCTGCTACATCTGCACTTAATGCTTCCTGCAATAATTCTTTAGAAATCGCCACGTCTGTAGTTACGAAACTAAGCATAGTACACATATTCGGATGAATCATGCCGGAACCTTTACACATACCACCGATTGTTACAATTTTGCCATCTACTTCAAACTCTACGGCAATTTCTTTTTCATGTGTATCGGTTGTCATAATCGCAAGTGCTGCATTATGACCACTTTCAATACTACCATCTAATGCTGGAACCATCATATCAATTCCCGCACAAATGCGATCCATCGGAAGCTGTTTTCCAATAACACCTGTCGATGCTACTAGTACCTGTTCTGCCGGTACTTTTAAGAGTTCTGCCACTTTTTCAGCAGTAGCTTTGCAATAACCCATACCTTCTTCACCAGTACAAGCATTCGCAATACCTGCATTTACTACAACAGCCTGTGCATTTTCCTGATTATATACTACGTTCTGATCCCATTTTACTGGAGCTGCTTTTACAATATTGGTAGTAAAAGTTCCTGCTGCTACACATGGCACTTCACTGTAAATCATCGCCATATCTTTTCTGTCTTTGTATTTAATTCCAGCTGCTGTGCTGGCTGCCTGAAAACCTTTTGCTGCGGTTACACCGCCTGTAATCTGTTTCATATCCGCTCTCCTAACACACTCTTTTATAAGTTTTTTCTAAGGATTAAATGTAGTTATGTTTTCTTCATTTAATACACATTCATAATAATTCACATCATCACGATATGTCCATCCAAGTCCTTGCCAAAAACGGTTTCCAACTTCGTTCTGCTTAAAAGCTATTAAATTAATCTTGTTCACTTTTTCCGCCTTTAATGCTTCAATACACTCTAAAACCATCTTCTGGCCGATGCCATGTTTTCGATATGCCTCTTTCACACATACATGATAAAGACATGCTCTACGTCCATCATGACCACAAAGAATTCCGCCTATCAACTTACCATCGTAAATTGCTACCATACTAGTCGTTGGGTTCCTTTTGATAAAACGTTCGACTCCTTCTCTTGAATCATCAATACTACGAATCCCAAATCCATGAATCTCCATCCACAATTCATGTAATTCATCATAATCTTCCATCGTCATCACACGGATGGAAAGCTTTTCTAATACCATATAAATCCTCTCTCAGTAAAAAGTCTCCCTTTAAAATACTATGGGAACATTGGCACCAGACGCAAGCCTTCTGCTTCATCTAATCCAAATAATAAATTCATATTCTGTACTGCCTGTCCGGCTGCACCTTTTACTAAATTGTCAATCGCACCCATCATAATGATTCTGCCGGTACGATTGTCAATCTTAAAGTTCACGTCCACATAGTTACTTCCTTCCACCCATTTTGTCTCTGGGCACACATCTTTCTCTAAAACACGGACAAACTTTTCATTCGTATAATATTTATCATATACTGCCTTCACTTCTTCGTAAGTCGGGTATGTACCATCCGCCTTCTTATTCAGTGTAGCATATTCTGTTGCAAGAATACCTCTGTTCATTGGAACAAGGTGAGGTGTGAAGTTCACTAAAATCTCCTGCCCAGCCGCATAGCCTAACTGTTCTTCAATCTCTGGTGTATGTCTGTGATTTGCAACACCATATGCTTTCATATTCTCATTCACTTCACAGAACAGATTTGGAAGCTTCGCTCCACGTCCTGCACCGGAAGTACCGGACTTCGCATCGATAATAATGCTATTTGGATCAATTAATCCTTCTTTTACCAACGGATATGCCGTCAAAATAGAGCAAGTCGTATAGCATCCTGGATTCGCTACTAATCTGGCACCCTTTATTTTTTCACGATTGATTTCACAAAGTCCATATACCGCTTCTTCGATAAACTGCGGACTCTTGTGCTCAATCTTGTACCACTCCTCATAAACGCTAACATCCTTGATACGGAAATCCGCACTCAAATCGATAATTTTTACCTTACTTAAAATCTCTTCTGTTAAAACACCTGCCAGATATCCCTGTGGTGTTGCTGTAAATATCACATCTACCTGTTCTGCTAACGCTTCAATATTGTCATCCAAGCAGGTGTCTTCTACAATTTCAAACATGTTCTGATAAACACTTGCATATTTCTGTTCTACATAACTTCTAGAACCGTACCATTTGATTTCTACTTCTTTATGTCCCATGAGCAAACGAACCAACTCATTGCCTGCATATCCGGTTGCTCCAATAATTCCTACCTTTATCATAACTGTTTCTACTTCCCCTCTTATTCTTTTGCATAATTATACATATCCTCAAACAGATATGCAAGTCCTATTTTTACTTTTTCTGCAATATATGCTTGAAAATCTCTTTTCTTTATAATTAATGTTTATTAATAGGTCGCTTATATAACCGAAACTTTTCTTTATTATAATATACGCTTATAATTCGCATGTTTATACACGTTTTTGCATAAATATTAATTAAAAATGTATAAATTTGCACTTGATTTTCTTTTCAACATGGTATATAGTGTTTCTAACGTGATTATTCATTCGGTCTAAGCACTGCGTAGACCATAAGAATATGATATAAGGAAAGGGATATACATTATGAAAGAAAAAGTTATTTTGGCATACTCAGGTGGTCTTGATACCACAGCTATCATTCCATGGTTAAAAGAGAATTACGATTACGAAGTTATCTGTTGCTGTATCGACTGCGGACAAGGCGATGAATTAGACGGATTAGAAGAAAGAGCAAAGTTATCTGGTGCAACCAAATTATACATCGAAGATATCACTGATGAATTCTGCGATGAATACATCGTTCCATGTGTACAGGCTAATGCTGTATACGAGAACAAATATTTATTAGGAACATCTATGGCTCGTCCAGGTATCGCTAAGAGATTAGTAGAAGTTGCAAGAAAAGAAGGCGCTACTGCTATTTGCCACGGTGCTACTGGTAAAGGTAATGACCAGATTCGTTTCGAATTAGGTATCAAAGCATTAGCTCCAGACTTAAAGATTATCGCTGCTTGGAGAGATGACAAATGGACAATGCAGTCACGTGAAGATGAAATCGAATACTGCAAAGCACATGGTATCGACCTTCCATTCTCAGCAGACTCAAGCTACAGCCGTGACCGTAACCTTTGGCACATCAGCCATGAAGGTCTTGAATTAGAAGATCCTGCATGCGAACCAAACTACGACCACTTATTAGTACTTGGCGTATCTCCTGAAAAAGCTCCAGACGAAGGCGAATACGTTACTATGAC
>JAFYQA010000017.1 GCA_017547315.1 Roseburia sp.
CAATTTACTTTAAACAACATAGACTATCAATTAGCAATTAACAACGGTCCAAATCATTTACACGGTGGTAATATTGGTTATAGTCACAAGCTTTGGAAATCAGCCATCAAAGACGATAAATTAGTCCTTACTATGGAATCACCTGATGGTGAAGAGAATTATCCTGGTAATCTGACTTTAAATGTTACTTA
Organism: Roseburia sp.; assembly: GCA_017547315.1. Next base: position 192 of record JAFYQA010000017.1, read on the forward strand.
CTCATGGTCAGAAGATAATGAAATCGGTATCCTGTACGAAGCCACCTGCGACCAGGATACGTTAATAAACGTAACAAATCACACATATTTTAATCTTAATGGTGAAGGTAATTCTAACGTTTTAAATCATGAATTGTTTATCGATGCAGATGCTATTACACCTGTGGACCATACTTTAATTCCAACTGGTGAGCTTCTCTCTGTAGAAGGAACTCCATTTGACTTCAGAACGATTCATACAATTGGTAAATTTATTGATTCTGACTATCCACAGTTTGCAGACTGCGGAACCTACGACCACAACTTTGTCATTAACGGTACCGGTTTAAGAGAAGCAGCTATATTGCAGTCTAAAGAAAGTGGTATCCGTGTAACTTGTTTTACAGATCAGCCAGGTATCCAGATTTATATCGCACCTAAGGAATCGGATGCCGTTGGTAAGTATGGTGAACTCTATCCACCTTATGCTAATATCTGTTTAGAAACACAGCACTTCCCAGATTCTATTAATCACGATAATTTTCCAAGTATCGTATTAAAAGCTGGTGAACCATTTAGAAGCAAAACATTATATCATTTTTCTAATATCTAATATTTTATCTGACAGATTAAGGGTTATTTGGTAAAACTCTACAATCTGTCAGATTTTTTATGCACTTTTTTCTCGATGTACTGCCTTTTATACATTTTTTTATTTAATTTTACTTGTAATACTCTCTTTTTTGTATTAAAATGAATAAAAGCTATTCCAAAATAGCGAAATGATTTCTAATTTTATTTTACAAGGAGGAACTTAATTATGGCATACGTAATTTCTGATGCTTGTGTAAGCTGTGGAACATGTGAAGGTGAATGTCCAGTAGGCGCTATCAGCCAGGGTGATGGACAGTACGTTATCGACGCTGACGCTTGTGTAAGCTGCGGTACATGTGAAGGTGTTTGTCCAACAGGAGCAATCTCTGCTGAATAATTTTCACAAAAGTAAAATAAGAGCAAAACGGGAATCCGAAATGGATTCCCGTTTTTTGCGTCTTTAATCTATTTTCCTTTACTCCGTGAACCACCCGCAAACCCTAAACGTTTTGGTTTCTTTAAATTCCCGCGAATCGCTTCATCCAATTTTCTAAAACGTTCTTCTTCTGCTTCTTCACGCTCCCTCATTAGATAATTCATTTCTTTTATTACCTGCTCACCGACTTCTTCACTAATCTGTCGACTTAGTGCTTCATTATTTGCAGCAATTGCTTTTCCTACAATCTCTGTCATAAGCTCTGTAAATTGTGCCATACGGTCTGTATTATCTAGAATACTTTTTTCTTCTTCCTTTGACGACATCATAAGCGGTCCTCGGTAAAGCACCTGCGGATGTTCCAGATTCGCTTCTGTCATAAGCAAATCCTGATTCCCATTATGTATAATCATGCGAATGGCCTTTAGCTGATAGCCCTTCTCTTTTAACTCCTTAATTTTCATGAAATCGTCAATATTTTCTTTTGTATAGTATCGATGCCCCATTTCATTGCGTGGAATGTTAAGCTCGAGTTCCTCTTCCCAGTAACGTAATACATGAGACTCCACATTTACCAGCGTCGCTGCATCGGATATCATGTAACGTACTTTTTCCATTGCTTGTCCTCCTGTTAAATTGTCTTTTTGTAACAGTATTACACCTATACTGTTACACCTGTACTTCCAAACACATTATAGCTTTCCTGCTCTCCGCTTACAATAAAAATCGGTCGACTCCTTTTGACAGAAATCGACCGTTTCGTTTTTCTTTTTATGAATCTGTTCTCTGACGTTCCAAATTGCCAAACTTGGTGTACTGTGCCAACCAAGCCAGTTTTACCGTACCAATAGGACCGTTTCTCTGTTTTGCAATGATAATCTCGGAAACACCTTTTTCTTCGGAGTCGTGATTGTAGTAATCATCACGGTAAATAAACATTACTACGTCGGCATCCTGCTCGATGGCACCCGACTCACGAAGGTCGGAAAGCATTGGTCTGTGGTCCGGACGCTGTTCTACTGCTCGCGACAACTGTGACAGCGCGATTACCGGCACAGAAAGTTCACGTGCCAATCCCTTTAAAGAACGAGAAATATCTGAAATCTCCTGCTGACGTGACTCGGAACCTTTGCCAGAACCGGACATCAACTGTAAGTAGTCAATGATAATCAATTTTAAATCATGCTCTAACTTGTATTTACGACACTTGCTTCGTAATTCTGAGATGGAAATACCTGGTGTATCATCGATAATTAATTTAGAATTACCAATAATACCAGCACCCTCAATCAGCTTTTCCCAATCGGAATCAGAAAGGTTACCTGTTCTAAGTGCCTGTGCATCCACATGAGACTCCAAAGAAAACATACGGTTTACCAACTGTTCCTTTGACATTTCCAATGAAAAAATAGCTGTACAAAAATCTTCACGAAAAGCTACGTGCTGTGCAATATTTAATACGAACGCCGTCTTACCCATAGAAGGACGCGCCGCAATCAAAATCAAATCGGACGGCTGTAAACCTGCTGTACGATAATCCAAATCCGTAAACCCAGTAGGAATACCGGTAACATTTCCGTCATTCTTTGCTGCATTTTCGATTTTCTCCAACGCATTCATTACAACCTGACGAATTGGTACATAATCGCCACCACCGCCACGAGACTGTATCAAGTCAAATACCTTTTTTTCGGTAACATCCATTACACGATCTACAGATTCCTGTGCATCATAACATACATTCTCAATCTCTTGATTCAACTTGATTAATTTCCGGCGAACTGCATGATCTTTTACGATTTTAGCATAATATTTCACATTAGCAGATGTCGGAACAGCCGTAATCAAATCGCGTACATAATCTAGACTTGCAATTTCCGGTGGAGCATTTTTTTCCTTTAACTTATTCTGCAACGTAACCAAATCAACAGGAAGTCCTGTATTATAAAGCTCTATCATCGTATCAAATAAAATCCCGTACTGCTGATGATAAAAATCTTCACTAATAAGGATTTCATTCGCGGTCATAATCGCATCCTTATCCATAATCATGGAACCAATCACAGACTGTTCTGCTTCAAGACTGTGTGGCATAATCCGCTTAATGAGCGTTTCTTCCATGAGCATCCTCCTTACATAATTACCCGCACCAAATTGGTGCGGGTGTAATATCCTATGCTTCTACTACATGTACTGTAAATTTACCTGTTACCTTTGGATGGAGTTTAATCGGAACTTCCGTCATTCCAAAGGAACGAATTGGGTCTGCAAGCTGCATTTTCTTTTTGTCTAAATCTAAACCAAGCTGTGCTTTTGCTGCTGCTGCGATTTCTTTGGTAGATACCGAACCAAATGTTCTGCCGCCTTCGCCGCCTTTCATCTTTACAACAACTTTTTTATCTTCTAATTCTTTTGCTAATGCGAGGGCTGCTTCGTAATTCTCCTGTGCCACCTTATCAGCATGCTGATTCTGCAATTTTAAATCATTCATATTTTTGGCATTTGCTTCTACTGCCAATTTTTTAGGAAAAAGTGCATTTCTGGCATAACCGTCATTTACATCTACAATCTGTCCTTTTTTCCCTAATGCTTTTACATCTGCTAACAAAATTACCTTCATTATAACTCTATATCTCCTTCACTTATCATTCTACTTAACGTATCCTGAATCATATTCTTTGCCTGCATTACCGTACAATCTTTCAACTGACATCCGGCAATATTCAAGTGACCACCGCCACCCATTTTCTCCATAATTACCTGTACGTTGATTTCATCAATCGAACGAGCACTGATATATATTTTACCATTGTACTCTGTAATCACAAAAGAAGCTTTTACACCTACAATATTCAGCAATTCATTCGCTGCCTGTGCACCTACAACCGTCGGGCTTTCCAACCCTTCTGCCGGACAAATCGAAATAGCAAAAATAGATTTATATACTTCTGCATGACGAACCGCTTCTGCTCTCGCTTTATAAGCACTCATATCCTCACGCAACATCTTTCGCACGCGCGTCATATCTGCTCCGGCTCTTCTTAAATATGCAGCTGCTTCAAATGTACGTACACCCGTTTTTGTATTAAAATTATTCGTATCAATCAAGATACCTGCATAGATACAATCCGCTTCCGCTGACTCTAGCTGAATATTCTGACCAAAATACTGCAACACTTCTGCTATCATCTCACATGCACTTGACGCATATGGCTCAATATAGGACAATACAGGATTCTCGATAACCTCGCTTCCTTGTCTATGATGGTCAAATACACAAATGGTATTTGAGCGCTTTAATAAATCCGGACACTCTGTATAACTTGGTCTATTTGTGTCTACAACCATAACCAACGTATTCTTATTTGTAATCAACAACGCTTCTTCATTATTGATAAACAAGTCTGCTGGATATCCCTTTTCCTGCGAAAAACACTCTACCAACGGACGCAAAGACGCCGTTACTTCATTTAACACAATTTGTGCTTTCTTCCCAAGTTCTCTTGCTGCACAATATACACCAATCGCCGCACCCAAAGAATCCACGTCACTGATATTATGACCCATAATCACAACATGCTCACGGCTTTCGATAATTTCTCGCAATGCATGTGCTTTTACACGAGCTTTTACACGCGTATTCTTCTCTACCTGCTGCGTCTTACCACCATAATAAGATACTTCTTCGCCTTCTTTTAATACTACCTGGTCACCGCCTCGACCAAGCGCAAGGTCAATAGACATACGGGCATATTCGTAATTCTGATTATATCCTGTGCCCTCTGCACCCAGACCGATACTTAACGTAACCGCCATTTCATTACCGACTTTTACCGTCTTAACATCTTCAATCAAACTGAATTTATCAGCCTTTAACTGTTCTAGATACTTATAACGGAAAACCACAAAATATTTATCTTTTTCGATTTTACGAACAAGTGCATCGATTTCTGAAAAATATTTATTTACTTTTCGGTC
>JAFYQA010000193.1 GCA_017547315.1 Roseburia sp.
AATTAAAACTTAAATACACCTAAAGAAAATAAAATATATGCCACTAATAACACAAAATTAACGACAGAAAACCAAGTAAGGCATTTTACATAACCATGGACAGAATCCATCGTTTTCTCTAATGTACCCATTTTTTCAATCTTAGAATCAAACTCTGTAAACAGATGCTGGATATTACGATAACATTTTACATTCTCACTATGCACTTTGTCAGACAAATCTGTCTTAATAGACTCTAATTGTGCTGTTGCATTATCTAATAACTGTTTTACCTCTGCAATCTGACCTTCGCTGAGTTTCTTATTTGCAATTGCCTGCTCTTCCAAAAACTGCTTATTTGTTGCTAACTGCTCTTCGCTCAATTTTTTATTCGCTGCAATCTGTTCTTCACTCAGTCTACGGTTTGCCTCTAACTGTTCCATGCTAGTCTGCTTCACATCCGCAACCTGGCTAGAAATAGATGCCTCGATATCTGTCATCTTATTTGTAACTTTTTCTGAAAGCTCATCTACCTTTTTATTGAAATCTTTCATAATCAAATCTGCCTGCTCCTGACGCTGATTCAATATATGAGCAAGTTCTTCTGCTTTCCCTTCTCTCTCGCTTACCAATACCTGAAGTTCCTGTACTTTACTTTCTTTCGAAATCAATAAATCCTGTAACTGCTTCGCTTTATCTCTAAACTCATCAATCTGTCTTAATAAAAAATCTTCTTTTGCCACTTTTTCTCTTATCCTTTCCTGACTTTCCAAATCAAAAGTTCGCTTCTCTTCTGTTTCGTTGTTTCTTATCTCTTGCTTAACCGCACGTTGCTTTGTAGTTGGGCGCAATAACGCTAATAGTCTTTGAAAAAAATTAGCCATATGCTCCCCTCCCATCTATCGTACTTTTAAACGTTATATTTTTTCACAATCTCTGCCATAGTCTCCCATTTATGTTCCATATCAGAAACCAATTTAAACTGAGTACGGCAACGATCTAAATTCTGATGTTCTCTATGAATCTTGAAATAAGTATCACCCTGTAAATAATCGGTCAGGAAACGCATACCACATTCAAATGTCATGACTTTTGCCCCCATTGGCAGAAGTTCAATTTCTCTTTTTGTAAGTTTGCCACCGCAACCCTCAATAAATCCCTTTGTATAGAGTTCAAACAACTCCATATCACACCATACTTTATCTAAATCCTGCTCGTCTTCTGCCGCTGTACTGGCACCAAAACGAATCGAATCACCAAAATCATTCATCGCAAGTCCAGGCATTACCGTATCTAAATCAATGACGCAAATACCTTTTCTCGTTTTATTGTCCATCATGATATTATTAAGCTTCGTATCATTATGCGTCACACGAAGAATGAGTTCCCCTTTTGCAAGCAAATCACCAAAGTAATCTGCTACATCTTCTCTCTCTAATACAAAATCTATTTCATCTTTGACAAAAGCAGCTCTACCACATACATCATCCGCAACAGCCTGTTTAAATACTGCAAATCTAGCTTTGGTATCATGAAATCCTTTAATCGTCTCATGCAATGTCTCTGCCGGATAATCCGCAAGCATTCTCTGGAAATGACCAAATGCTACTGCACTTTCATAAAAATCTTCCGGTTTCTCTACCTGATCAAAACAAGCAGCATCCTCGATATACACATAACTTCGCCAATACTCACCTGTTGAGTCCACATAAAACGGTCTGCCATCCTTTGCTAAAATTAAATTCAAAGTCTCCCGTTCCGGATTACCGCCATTTTTAATAATAAGTTCACGAAGATAAGAAGTTACATTCATTACATTTTCCATCAATTCTACGGGCTTTGTAAAAATGCCTTTATTCATACGTTGTAAAATGTATCTTGTTGTCTTGTTCTCGTCATTTTGATATGTAAGTAAAAATGTATCATTGATATGCCCGTTTCCCCAAGGTGCCTCTCCTTTTAAAACACCCGGAAAACTAAAATTATCAATCACTTCTTTTAGCAAGTCTGCCGAAATAATCTCCATTTCTTATCTCCGTTCTAACCTAGAGTCTATTGTTTCCTATCTCTATTCATTCTCTTATATAATTAAACACACTCCTATATATTATAATAATTAAGAAAGTAAACTGTCAACTCCTGTTCTTCATGAAACTTCCAAAATTTGAGGATAAATACAAAAAATCCGAAAGAATTCCTTCTTCCGGATTTTTCTGTTCATTATGAGTTATATTTTTTTACAATCTCTGCCATAGTATCCCATTTTGTTTCCATATCAGAAACTAATTTAAACTGGGTACGGCAACGATCAAGATTCTGATGTTCTCTATGAATCTTAAAATAAGTATCACCCTGCAAATAGTCTGTCAGGAAACGCATACCGCATTCAAAAGTCATCGTCTTTGCGCCCATTGGAAGCAATTCGATTTCTTTCTTGGTAAGTTTTCCGCCACAGCCTTCGATAAAGCCCTTCGTATAGAGTTCAAATAACTCCATGTCGCACCACACTTTATCCAAATCTTGTTCATCTTCTGCCGCTGTACTAGCACCAAAACGGATAGAATCACCAAAATCATTCATCGCAAGTCCCGGCATTACTGTATCTAAATCGATTACACAGATACCTTTTCCAGTCGCATCGTCCATCATAATGTTGTTTAACTTCGTATCATTATGTGTTACACGAAGCGGAAGTTCATTTGCTTCTAACAATGTTGTAAAATAATTCGCAATTTCTTCACGCTCTAATACAAACTGGATTTCTTTCGAAACCACAGCCGCTCTTCCCATAAC
>JAFYQA010000194.1 GCA_017547315.1 Roseburia sp.
AGACTCAAGCTACAGCCGTGACCGTAACCTTTGGCACATCAGCCATGAAGGTCTTGAATTAGAAGATCCTGCATGCGAACCAAACTACGACCACTTATTAGTACTTGGCGTATCTCCTGAAAAAGCTCCAGACGAAGGCGAATACGTTACTATGACATTTGAAAAAGGTATTCCTACATCTGTAAATGGTAAACAGATGAAAGTTTCTGACATCATCCGCGAATTAAACGTACTCGGCGGTAAACATGGTATTGGTATCGTTGACATCGTAGAAAACCGTGTAGTTGGTATGAAATCTCGTGGTGTATATGAAACACCAGGTGGAACAATCCTTATGGAAGCACATCAGCAGTTAGAAGAATTAGTTCTTGACCGCGCTACTATGGAAGTAAAAAAAGACATGGGCAACAAACTCGCTCAGATTGTTTACGAAGGAAAATGGTTTACACCACTCTGTGACGCTGTAAAAGCATTCGTTGCTTCTACACAGGAATACGTAACAGGTGAAGTTAAGTTCAAACTTTACAAAGGTAACATCATCAAAGCGGGAACTACTTCTCCATACTCACTCTATAGTGAATCACTTGCAAGCTTCACAACTGGTGAATTATATGATCACCACGATGCAGAAGGCTTCATTACATTATTCGGACTTCCACTCAAAGTTCGTGCAATGAAAATGCAGGAAAACGAAAACAAATAAGACTATATACAAATAGGGATTGTCGCAATGACAATCCCTATTTTATCTTTACTCCTTTTACAAGTAATCTCCTAAATCTCTACTCCCTATTCAGTCAATCTTCTTTTTGCATCCTTGTTAGCCACTTAATGATCCTACCGATTCCACGTCCCCCGCTTCTGAAACCAAAGCGACAACGACGTTCCAACCACCCAGCCAAGTGGCCAAGAAGCCCAAATCCCCGCATAACCAAACGGTCCTGAAAGAATCATTACTAATACTACTCGTAAAATCAAATCCGTAAAAGTTGCTATCATAAACTGTTTCATACTTCCGGTTCCACGCAAGATGCCATCGGTTATTAATTTTACTGCAATCAACAAATAAAATGGTGAAACAATCTGCAAAAAGCATGCGCCGGATGCTATCGCCATTTCAGAAGGCTTCTCCATAAAGACTTGTATTAACGAATGACTCATACCTACATACACCAATACAATCGGTATACAAATAATCCACGCCATTTTAATACCAGCCTTATGCCCCGCTTTGATACGCTCATAAATTCCTGCACCTAAATTCTGTGCGGTATAATTCGACATACCATTTCCCAACGTGGTCATAGCCGTAATCACCAGATTGTTCAACTTAATCGCAGCCGAGTATCCAGCAATCACGCCTGGTCCGAATCCATTGATAACACCCTGAATAATGATATTTCCCACAGAAATCGAACTCTGCTGCAAAATACTTGGAACGGCAATTGCAGTAATTTTTTTCAATAGTTCAGCCGAGAAAAGCGGCACGTTTCCCTGTGTCTTAATTCCACGTAAACGCTTCAATATTACTACAACTGCTAAAACACAACTCACGCCTTGGCACATAAAGGTCGCCCAGGCTACACCTGCAACCCCCATTTTGAATCCCGCCACAAACAGAATATCCACTGCTATATTCGCAATAGAAGAACACGCCAGAAACCAAAATGGTGTCTTCGAATCTCCCAATGCCGAAAAGATTCCATTTGCCACATTATAAAAAAGCATAAATGGGAATCCCCATATAAAAATATCCAGATACAATTTCGAATCTGCTAAAATCTCTGTCGGAGTATTGGTAAGTTGAAGCATCCATTCACAACTTAGCAGTCCAAATACCATCAAACATGCACACAATGCTGCTCCTGCAATCATGGCCGTATATACAGCCGTTTTCACACCTTTAAAGTTTTTCGCACCAAATAGCTGGGAAACGATAACCGAACATCCCATATTGCAACCAACCGAAAAAGCTAAAAAAATCATGGTGATTCCATAACTATTACCAACTGCTGCTAATGCATGTTCACCGATTAATTTCCCTGCTACCAGACTGTCTGCAATATTATACATCTGTTGAAAAAGAATACTTCCCAACAAGGGCATACAAAATTTCCACAAAACTGTCTCCGGCTTTCCTACTGTCAAATCTTTATTCATTTACATTCTCACCTCGTGTTCTATTTTGCCAAATATCGACCTAAAAGGCAAGCTAATGTTTTGAAACAATTTACGTAATCTATTGGTTGACAGTTTTTCTAGTAACTCCCATAATGTACTTAAATATCGTTCTTTTCGTATACGGTAGCTTTCTAGACGATTATTTAATAAATTAACACAAATGAGGAATTCATTATGAACAAGAAGAAAACATTAAAAACAATACTTCTCACAATTTTAGTTTTTCTTATTGCACTTGCTGGCACTGCATTTACAATCATCCACGCTGTCTTATATCCAGATGTCCAAATCACAGGAAACGGTACTAAAAAAGTTCTCTGCATCGGAGACAGTATAACATACGGTCAGGGAGTTCTCACTACTCGTGATACAAGCACCTATCCTGTAATTTTAGCCGAACTTCTCGGTGATGAATACCAGACTTACAATTTCGGACTCAGTAATCGAACGCTTTTATTCGATGGCAATATGCCTTACATTAAGGAAGACTTCGCCAAAGAATCACTAGCCATTGATGCCGATATCGTCATCATTATGCTAGGCACAAACGACACAAAACCTATGAATTGGAATGCCGCACAATACGAAAAAGATTACATTACCTTTGTACAGAGTTATCAAAACATGAATAACGAACCAGAAATATATCTCATGTTACCACCTCGCGTATTTTTAAAAGAGGATGACAGTGGCAACTGTAACAACACCATTCTTACCACAGAAGCCATTCCTGCTATCACAAGAATCGCAGAAGCAACTGGTGTAAAAATCATCGATTTATATACCGTAACCGAAACACATCCGGAGTGGTTCCCAGATGACTTACATCCAAATGCCGACGGTAATCGTGCCATTGCAGAAACGATTTATAATGCTCTTTCTACCAATGATTAAGTAACCAAACACGTTCTAGAAAAAAGAAATCATTCGATGCAATAAACTTTCGTTTATTACACCGAATGATTTTTATTATTTCTATGAATTATTGGAAACTTTTTATCCAATTAATCAGCGACGGAATATGTGTCTGATTACGTACATCATTTCTCATCTGGTCTGTTACATAACCATTACGTTCCATACGTGCTAAAATTGCTTCCTGAAGTCCTGCAATTTTACCTTCTTCAAAAGCTTTTTCACAGGCAGCTTTTAAAGCTTCATTTACTACATTCTCAGCTTTAGAAACCACTGCTTCTACTTCAGCTGGCGTTGTCTCTACCATTACATTTGCTACTGGCACAACTTCTTCTACGGCCTGTACATGCTCGATACATTCTGTTTCTGCAAGTGCCTCTTCGCTTATGATTTCAGGTTCTTCTTCAAATTTCTCATCTGTGGTTACTGCCATTCCGGTTTCATTGTTTTCAATGATATCTTCATCCTGCTCTTCTACCACTTCTTCCTGTGCTGTTTTTTCCTGAAGCTCTTCGTCTACTGATTCTTCCACACCTTCTTCTACCATCGCTTCCACAGTCTCAGTTTCTACCGCTTTCGCTTCCTCATTACCACCTACATATGGAATCCAGATATCACCACTATTTGCTTTCACATTCACACAAATAGTACCATTTACCACAGATACCTTTTCACCAGATAATGCACCGATATATTCTGGTGCATTACATACCGGAAGTGTCATTACATAATCACTGTCATCATTATTTACAGTTACAACTACCACTGTCCCTTCATGACTACGCGAAAATGCATACTGTCTATTTGTAAGCATCAATTCTCTATAATCACCATAAGATAATGCTTTCACTTCCTGACGAACTTTTCCGAGCTTTGCAATAAGCGCAGTACAAGGATTATTTTTTATCGCATCTTTATAATCTTCAAAATGCAATTGTGGACGTAAAGAATCATCCGACCAACGCTCTTTCCTTCCCTCGATACCAAATTCCGAACCATAATATACCGATGGCACACCTGGTAAGGTATAGCATAAAATATGTGCCGGAGCATAATGCTTTTTATTACTTAACTTTGTGTAAATACGCTCTACGTCGTGATTATCGGTAAAGTTATACAACTTCAAACCGCCCATGTCATTCAAACGTTTTACTGTATGTGCAATCTCAAAATAATTATGGTCATTGTGGCCAGAATATAATGCTTTATGCAAATGATAGTTTGTTACAGAATGTAATGTATCTGAATTCGCCCATCTATTATAGTCACCATGAATAACCTCTCCCATTAACCAGAAGTCCGGTTTCACTTCATTCGCTACATGACGTAACGCTTTCATAAAGTCAAAATCTAATACATCTGCTGCATCCAGACGGATACCATCTACGTCAAATTCTGATACCCAGAAACGAATTACATCACAGATATAATCACGAACTTCCGGATTACGCTGATTCAATTTTACAAGTAAGTTATAACCGCCCCAGTTATCATAAGAAAAACCATCATTGTACTCATTATTGCCCCAGAAATTCACATTGCAATACCAGTCTCTATATCTGGAATTCTCACGATTTGCCTGCAAATCTTTAAATGCAAAAAAATCTCTGCCTGTGTGATTAAACACACCATCAAAAATCACTCGAAGTCCTTTTTTATGACAAGTAGCCACAAAATCTTTCAAATCTGCATTATCACCCAAACGACTATCTAACTTTCTATAATCAGTCGTCTCATAACCATGTCCCACAGACTGAAAAAGTGGTCCAATATAGATTGCGTTAAATCCTGTCTCCTTTATATGATCAATCCACACCTTCATATCTCTTAGTCTGTGTACCGGCTCACCATATTCATTCTGTTTCGGTGCTCCGCTTAATCCTAACGGATAGATGTGATAAAATACTGCCTCTTCGTACCAAGCCATTTTCTAGTTACCTCTTTCCTTTTTACATCATATTGGGAATATTATACTATAAAAGCACAATATATTCCACTAGTTTGATACAAATTTAACAAAAATGTAATATTAGAACTCTGATACCCATGTAACGTATTTACTAACTATATTTTAAAAATCACTGCCTTCAAAAACACCTATCATCTTCTATACAAAAAAGGAGATCGTAAAATTTTACAATCTCCTTTTTATACTATTTAGTCTTTTGAATCTCTACAATAATCTGTTCTTTTAAATCTCTTGCACGTTCTTTAATCTTACTTGCCGCTACGGAAGAACCTAAAATATTTGCAATACACTTAGATGCCACACCATAATTTTTAAAGTGCGCTGCCATATACGCAAGCAAATAATCCATCGTATTCTGATCCATACCACACATAGGGAACATCTCGGAAGATACTGCCTTCGTAAATCCTTCATATGCCTGCTGGTAGAACAACTCTTCCTGTTCTTTGCATGCCTTTAACGTAGCCTCATATGTCGCATCTGACTTGTCAAGTGTCTCTGCTTTTCCACGATATAACCATGCAATTTTCAGACACGTATATGCCTTCTCACTAGCCTTGCCCTTTTTCACCATCGTAGTATACAAAGCTAATTTATAGCGTCCGATTGCCATATCGTAATCATACACATCCGGCTCCTGCTCGTCACTTGGTCTAAAATTTGCACAAACCTGTTCTTTTATGAACTTAATCTGCGCAGATGACAAATGGTCAAAGTAACGCACCATAGCAGTATAACCACAGTTCGGACAAGAACATACATCATACTTAATGGTATCGATATACTGAAATCTTGGACGTAAATCTGCATCCGACTCTAAACGTCTAATACGTCCACTCTTAATCATTTTTGCTTTAAATACCTTATCACATACTGCGCAACGAACACTTTTCTCTAAAAGAAACGCGTCTTCTGTAGGAATCTCTTCTACTGATTCAGTTGCATTCTCTTTTGATGCTACCTTCTTTTCCTCTTCAAACAGGCTTCCTACGTTTTTTGCCTGCAGGCCAAATTTTTCTAACCCCTCGAATAAATTCATATACTCCTCCTGCGTTTTCTAAAAGATAATGCCCTTTTGTTTTTCACATCTCATTAGTTTGGTAATTTAAATGAGCTCTTTAAGGATACAATTCGGTTAAATACCAAATGATCTTCTGTAGAATCTTTTGCGTCTACACAGAAGAAGCCCTGACGTACAAACTGGAAGCTGTCATAAGCTTTTGCACCTGCTAAATTCGACTCAACTACACAATCCTTTAATACTGTTAACGAATTTGGATTTAAGTTCAAGCTACCGTCTTCGTTGTATACACCCTTTTCTTCATCAATTAAGTTCTCGTATAAACGAACTTCTGCTTTGATACCATATTCTGCAGATACCCACTGAATAGTACCTTTTACCTTACGTCCATCTGGGCTGTTACCGCCGCGAGATGCAGGGTCATAAGTACAGTGAATCTCTGTTACTTTGCCGTTCTCATCTTTTACAAAGCTATTACATATTACAAAGTATGCGTTCATTAAACGAACCTCATTACCTGGGAACATACGGAAGTATTTCTTTGGTGGTTCTTCCATAAAGTCTTCACGATCGATATAAATCTCTCTAGTGAATGGAACGGTACGGCTGCCAAGTTCCTCGTTTTCAAGGTTGTTAGCAACTTCTAAGTATTCCACCTGTCCTTCCGGATAGTTATCAATTACAACTTTAATTGGATCTAAAATCGCCATCATACGAGATTTTTTCAATTTTAAATCTTCACGGATACAGTACTCAAGCATAGCATAGTCTACAGAACTATTCGCTTTTGCAACACCACAAAGTTCTACAAATAATTTGATAGACTCTGGTGTAAATCCTCTACGTTTTAATGCTGCGATAGATACTAAACGTGGATCATCCCAACCGTCTACGATACCTTCTTCTACTAATCTCTTGATGTATCTCTTACCTGTTACTACATTTGTCAGGTATAATTTTGCAAATTCAATCTGTTTTGGTGTACCAGAAGCATCTTCCTTATAACCAAGTTCGATTAATACCCAGTCATACAATGGTCTGTGGTCTTCGAACTCTAATGTACAAATAGAATGTGTAATACCTTCTACAGCATCTTCGATTGGATGTGCATAGTCATACATTGGGTAGATGCACCATTTATCACCTGTTCTGTGATGATTCATGCGAGCTACACGATAAATAACCGGATCTCTCATATTAATATTAGAAGAAGCCATGTCAATTCTCGCACGGAGAACTTTCTCTCCATCTGCAAATTTACCATTCTTCATATCTTCGAATAACTGTAAGTTCTCTTCGATGCTTCTTGATGCATATGGATCTTCCTTACCTGGTTCTGTTAAAGTACCGCGGTATTCACGAATCTGCTCTGCAGTTAAATCAGATACATAAGCTTTTCCTTTTTTAATTAACTTAACAGCACCTTCATACATCTCCTGGAAATAATCTGATGCAAAATACAATCTGCCTTCCCAGTCTGCACCAAGCCATGCAATGTCCTTCTCAATTGCTTCTACGAATTCTGTTTTTTCTTTCGTCGGGTTGGTATCATCAAAACGAAGGTTAAACTTACCATTGTACTTCTGTGCTAAACCATAGTTTAAAAGAATGGCTTTGGCATGTCCAATGTGTAAGTAACCATTTGGTTCCGGTGGAAATCTGGTGTGGATTTCCTGACAATGACCTTCCTCTATATCTTTTTCAATAATCTGTTCAATAAAATTCTTTGATACTACTGCTTCGTTTTCCATAACTAATAAATCCTCCTAGCGTTGCCGTTTCAGCAAATATTCCAACTCGTGGATGCCTTCACATAAAAGATACGATACCATACAAGTATGCTACCGTCTACATACGTGTTTACATTTGCCTACAAGCATATAGATTATATCACTTTACAACTCATATTTCTAGCCTGAATCATACCTCTTTATGAAACTTTTCAAGAAATACGTTTGTTTAACTTCTAAAACTGGTTCTTAGCTGCGATGTACATGCTGATGTGTAAATAAATGATCCTGACAATACTCAAAATTGCCTTCACATTTTGAACAATAGCGGAACTCTAACTCCGGATTCGACACCTCAGTTCTACCGCAAACTGCACATTTGTGGCGTGTAATACCACTTCCTGGTCTCGGTTCTGCCACCTGACGTTTAAACTCCTGTCTGCGCTTTACTTCCTTTGGTGTATAACGCTTCATATCTCTCGTTGACAAGAAGAAAATAATAAAGTTCAATAATGACATCGCATTTACGATAACCATAATCACTGCTACTAATGCACCTATGCTGGCTCCATAATATGCCCCATAGATTCGCGCCATATTGAAAACATCATATACCATTAAGACTACATAAACGATTGCCATCCATTTTACTTTTACCGGAATCAAAAAATAAATCAACACCTGTAAATCCGGATACATCACTGCAAACGCTAAATACAACGACATATTCACATAGTACGTACTTACAAAGGAACTCATCAAAGAACTTGTCGTTACCGCCATAGCTTCACCAAAAATCATAGCTACAATTCCATAGAAAAGCAAGCTTCCCACTACCGTAAAAAGCATTCCGCCAAGCAGATACACATTAAATCGGAAAGTTCCCCATGCACGTTCTAAATTCGTTCCCAAATGATAATAAAACATCATAGAAATAAACAACCAGAAAATATTCGTATTCACCGGTTGGAAAATCCACGTTACCAGACGCCATAGCTGCCCTTTAAAAATCAAATACGGATTAAAACTCAAATAAGACATAGCAGACGGATACATCATATTTAATACAAAACCAATTGCATATGCTCCGATTAGCCATACTATGACATTGGGAATCGCATATTTTCCAAATTTACGTTGTAACTTATTCAACCAATTCAT
>JAFYQA010000195.1 GCA_017547315.1 Roseburia sp.
ATCAGCTAATGGATCTGTTTCGATTTCGATTGTAGTTTTTGCACCACGGTATAATTCGATTTCTACTTTATTTTTGTAACCGCCGTATAAACCAACGATTGGTAATACATGTTCTTTTGCCTTAGGGAATGTATGTTTCATTGTTCCTTCAGCTTCTTTACCTAATACACGAACAGTAACTGCTACTTCTTTTTCAGTTGTAAACATAACTACTGCTGCTAATGGGTTTACGAAATATGGATTTAATTTTACTAATGGATTCTCTAATGTATAATTACCATTATGGAATTCTTCTAACATTGCTTTTTCAGCTTCGTTCTGTCTGTCAACTAAGCTAGTAGAAAAACTATATTTTGTATTCATATATCTTCTCCTAAATCTAATACATAATGTGTAGATGGGGTCTGTAGAACTCTACAGACCTACATCTACTATTAACGACTAACACTCAATTTTAACGCCTGTTTCGTATTTCTTATCATTGATGATGATTCTTAAATCATATGTCCCACTTAAACCTTCTTTTGTGATACAAGTTCTTGTATTTCTATCATCTGTATCAAGGAAGGAACCACAGCACATAGCCTTATTAGGTGTAGCTGTTGTTGGGATGTAGTATCTGTGAACTTCATCGCCTTTTTCTAACTGCATTAATACTAAATCACCTTTTACGAATCTTGAGAAGAATGTGAATTTATCAAACTCATCTTCTACACGAGCGTTACAGAATTCTGGTAACATTTCGCCTGTTGCTTCTGCTGGAACTTCTGTATCCATTTCAGCTGTCACACGCATAGAACCTAAAATCTTACCTTCGCCTAATTCAAGGTTGATACCATCGCTGTATAATTTTAATTTTTCTGCACGATAGAAGTTACCCTTAACTTTTAATTCGTACATTTTCTTATCTTCGTAAACTTCTGTTGTAATAGAATTACAGTAACCACCTGCTGGTTCAGCGAATGGTCCTAATGCTTCAGATGGATTACCATCTTTATCGTATGCGATACCACCTGAATGAACAAGATAATGTCCTTCATTATAGTATTCTACGTTACAAATGTATGGAGAGAAGAAGTCTGCTCCTCTTTCTTTACCATAAGACCAAACCTGTTCGATTTCCATCTTATCAGTATCGATACGATATCTTACACCACGTGAGTAAGAATCTTTTGCTGGACGTTTTTCTTCTTCGAATTTTGTATCGTTGTGGTGGTTATCGAAGCACATTACATCACCGTTTGGTGTGATAACATTAGCGTGCTGTTCATACTGCCACTCAAAGTTATTTCCAACTGGTTTGAAGAAGTATTTCTGCTTCTCTTCTGACCAGTTACGTGGATCACCGATAATCCAATTTAAGTCGCCTGTTTCGTAGTCAATGTTAATCATTGCATCAACGTGACGGCCTGAGAATGTTAAAGAATGTGTATTCTTATCATACCAAACTGCGTTGTTGTGGAACCAGTCTTCATCTGTGTAAGAGCATCCTGCACCATCTCCTGGTGTTAAGCAGTTCTTGTAATCCCATGTCTTTAAGATTTCACCTGTTTCACGATCGATTAATACACACATATCTTCTACAGTTTCGCTATTTAAGTCATCTGTAAGTGCTAAGATATTGCCATCTTCCATTTCGAACTGATCATGGTGATAACCACCTGGGAGACGGTATTCTTTGTAAATCTTACCAACCGGGCTCATTTCATAAAGACCTGACATGTAGTACATCAACTTAAGCAAACGGTCAGTACCAATTAAAAGGTTACCATTCTTTAAACGTTTGTAATCGAATACACATAATGCATCTAAGTGCCAACGAATATCACCAGCGTAGTCAAATGCACATGGTTTGAATAAACCTGATGGGCTTAAAATCATAACATTATCCTGGAAATATTCTGGAGTTGTATCACAGTACTCTAAAATATCTGGAACTACATCACCAACTTCGATGTTGATAACCTTTGCTTCACCTCTGTAAGGTTTAATTTCTACTGTATTGTTGTAGTTTGCATATAAACCTAAGATTGGAAGGATATGTGTAGTTGCCTTTGGGAATGTGTGTGTAAAATCTGCTGCTTTTGTTTTACCTTTTACAGTAATAGTAATTGCTACTTCTTTTTCTGTTTTAAATAAAACAACAGCTGCTAATGGGTTAATAAAATATGGATTATATTTTACTAATGGATTTTCTAATGTGTAATTACCTGCTTCGAACTCAGCAAGCATTGCTTTTTCTGCTTCTGCCTGTTTTGGAATCCAATGCTCAATATATGTATACTTAACTTCTGACATATTAAAACCTCCCTAAATTATTATAATGAACTATTTTTTATAGAAGTACCCCACAACTATAATAGTCCACCCTTCTTCTAAAAAATCTTATAATACTTCTTCGATAGCCTTAATTAAAGCTGGTTTCTGCTGTAAACCTGTTAAACGTTTTACTTCAGCACCATCTTTGAATAAGATGATTGTTGGGTAACCTTTTACTTCAAGTTTTTCTGTTAATTCTTTGTTTTCATCAAAGTTTACCTTTAAGATTGTAACCTTGTCACCTAATGCTTTTTCTACATCATTTAATACGAATGAAAGCATTTTACATGGTCCACATGTAGCAGAGAAGAAATCTGCTAATACTACACCTTTGTCAAATAATTCATTAAATTCTGCTGTCATTACTTCTTTAAGCATGGCATTTCCCTCCTTTTGTTATTACTTTTCAGAGCCCCATTCGCAAAATCGCCTCTTTGAGGCTTTCTTTTTGCTCATTGTTGGCTTCTCGCCAAAGAAATTTTCAAAAATACATTCATTTCAGCAAGCTGAATTTCTGTATTTTATGAAAATTGCCTTGGCTCTGAAAAGTTATTTAATATAGTAAGATGCATTCTGTGCTGCGATTGCACCGTCAGAACAAGCAGTAATAACCTGTCTTAATTCTTTTACGATACAGTCACCAGAAGCATAAATTCCTGGAATCTTTGTTTCCATTCTGTGGTTTACTTCGATGTAACCACGATCATTTACGATACCCAAATCTTTTACAAAGTCTGTAAGTGGTGCTAAACCGATATATTCGAATACACCATCACATTTTACAGTCATCTCTTCACCAGTCTGTGTAGATTTGCAGTGTACTCCTTCTAAAGAAGTTTCGCCAACAAAATCTAAAATGTCCTGATATGGATATACAGTTACGTTTGGCATGCTGCGTAATTTGTCACATGCGATTGGATCTGCTGTTAAATCAAACATTGTAACAATTGTTAATGTTTTTACGATATCTGCAAGATAGATAGATTCTTCTACTGCTGAGTTACCACCACCAACAACTACTACATCTTTATCACGGTAAAATTCGCCATCACAGATTGCACAGAAACCAATTCCATTACCAATGAATCTATCTTCATTTTCTACATTTAATTTTCTGTGTTCTGTACCAGTTGCAATAATAACTGTCTTTGTTTCGATTACACGGTCAGCATCTTCTTCGACATAAATCTTCTTTACATCGCCTTCTGCTTCAATCTTTGTTACAGTCGCATAATCAAATTCTACATTCAATTCCTGTGTGTGTGTGAACATATTCATCGCAAGTTCTGCGCCATTGATGGTTCCTACACCTGTATAGTTCTGAATTTCATTTGTATTGATAATCTGTCCACCTGGAGCAAGTTTATCTAATAATAAAACTTTCATATTGGCACGTGCTGCATAAATTGCTGCTGTCATACCAGAAGGACCAGAACCGATAATTACAACATCATAAAGATTCATAATGTTACCTCTCAATCCTTTTTATACTACGCAGTAAAACGAATCTTTACTGCGTAGTCAAATTTTCATTTAAATTATACTAACATATTTAATAATGGAACACCAAATACTAAGATAACAAGCATTTCTACTGCAACTAATGTTATAGAATATTTGTAAACATCGCTACTTGATAAGTATTCTTTGTTACCAAACAACATAGCAGCGAATGGAGATGCTGCTGGTGTACAAGCTGCTGTTGATAATACTGTAAAGATACCAATTGAAATAATTGGAGCTGGGTTTACACCTGCATTTGCACAGTATGTTAAGATAACTGGCTGTAAAATCATACCGATTACTAATGAGTTACTGATGTTTGTTAATACAACAGTTACAAGCATAAGTACGATTGTAAATACTGTAGCTGACATACCATTAAAGATTGGTGATAAGATTACATTTAAGAATGGTACGATACCTGTTGAACCATCTGTTAATGCACTACCAATATAGATAGCTGATACACATAACCAGTATGTTGGCCAAGCAAAATCTTTACCCATAACTTCGTTCATCTTTAATACAGGACCATCTCCGCAATCAAGGATGCAAAGTACTGTTACTAATACTGTACCAAGAATTAATGAATTAGCATTTAAGAAGCTAAGTACTGGTAAGTTTGGTAAAATACTTGGAACTAACATAATGAAAATGAAGATACCTAAGAATACACCATATACCTTCTGTGATTTATTCATTGGAGGTAATGGATTTCTATTAAGCATATCAATTGTTACGTTTTTAAGTGGAGATACGTCTGGCTTAAATACAAATTTCATGATTGCTACTGCTGCTAATACGTTAACAAGACCTAATGTAAAGCAACCTGCAAAATATGCACCGTTTGAAACCATAACACCTTCCATAGCTGCTAATGCTGGGAAGTTTGCTAATAAGCCTCTGTAGTTACCTAATAATGCAAGACCGTTTGCCATATAAGGTGGTACTGGGAAACCACATAATGCAGCGATAACTACTGAAAGTACCATCATTCTTGGATACTTGTCTGTTTTCTTAAATCCTACGTCTTCAAATACACCGTAAAGGATTGGCCAGAATAAGAAAATTGGAGCAAATGCACCGATAAATACGGCCATTACATATGCACCTACTAATACAGTAATTGTAAATACCCAAGGCTTACCTTCGATAAACTTACGTGTTAAAATCCATCTTCCGATATAAACTGTTAATCTTCTGTTTGTCAAACCGCCCATAAAGATCATAAGGAAGAACATCTGCACTACTACCGGGTTACCAAAAACTGCTGTGATAACTGCACCAACTGCTGCCAAATCACTAAATGCAAGCATTACAATTGCCCATAAGCTGGATGTTAATGGGTCAATCGTTGTCCATAAATAAATAGTACCAATAAAGATACCCATAACCTGTAAGCCAACTTCTGTTACCTGTGGTAATACACCAACAGGAATCAAACGGAATGCAAACATAATGATGCAACCGATGGCAAAATGAATATAACTTTTATTCAATTTCATTTTTCTTTCTCCTATGTGTTTTAACAATTATTTAACGTTAAATTTTTATCAATATATAGGTAAAAAAAATCGTATTTTTTAACCCACAAGTACGGCATAGCAATTTTTTGCCATGCCGTACCATATTATGTACTCTAATCTAGTCTAAATTAGTGATTCTGTGGACCTGCTGGATGATGCTGTGAAATTGGTTTCACATTGTAGTTTGAACGATACTCTGTTTCTGTCCAGTATAAGTCTTCAGCTACTAAACACTCTGGATTGAGTTCTACGCCATCAAGCATAATCTCTTTGAATTTTTTGTAACCTGCACGGTCGATTAAGTGACCACCATGTAAGTATTCTGGTTTATAATCCATAACCCATGCAGAGAACTTCTGCCAGTTACCAAGTACTGCAAGAATAGTTTCTTCAGAAGCCCAGTTAAGGAACATCTTACCAAGTCTTGGAGTCTGACGACCTGTACGTCCACCAATGATAACTTTGTAAAGTGGTGTTTCCTGACGTGTCCAAGCACTTGCTGGACAAGCCTTAACACATTCACCACAACCTACGCAACAGCATGGATCTTTTTCGATCTTACCTGTTTCTTTGTTGAGTGATAATACACGTGTTGCACCGTGATCACATTTCTTAGCACAAAGTCCACATCCGATACAACGTTCTGGATGGTATACCATCTTGTAGCATCCGATGATACCAAAGTCACAAAGATGAGCTTTGTTACAGTCGTTTGGACATCCTGCAATATTGATTTTGATGTGGTAATGGCTAGGGAATACGATTGCTTCGATTTTACGAGCAAGTTCAAATGTATTCACGTTACCACAGATACAGTGGTGGTTACCGATACAAGCTGTAATATTTCTTGCACCGATTGTTGGATAACCGCCTTTGCGATTCCATTCCTGAGGTTCGCCAGCTACTTTATCCATATCTACGCCACATAACTCAGCGTCAACTTCCTGAATATAGCTTTCGATATATTCGTTAACTGCTGGGATATCGTCATATTTAATACCACAAACGTCAAATGTCTGACGTGTTCCAAAGTGGAAATTGCCATCGCCCCAAGTCTGTGCGATATGCTGTACTGTGCTTAAGTATTTTGCATCAACAAAACCACCTGGCACACGCATCTGAAGCATAAACTCACCATCAACTTTTGACTGGCGGAAGCAATTAATACGAGTCTGTTTAATATTAATATCTCTATTCATTGTCTCTCCTCCTAATCAACAAGATCTTTTGCGATGGTATATGGGAAAACAGGGCCTTCAAGACATACATAAACTTCGTCAATACGGCAATGTCCGCACTTACCGATAGCACAAGACATCTTACGCTCGAAGCTCATCCAGATCTTGTTTTCGTCAAAACCATTCTTAATAAGTTCAAGTCCTGCAAACTTCATCATTACTGGAGGTCCTACAACTAATACTGCGTAGTCTTCGCCAGCTTCTTTTAATGGAAGTTCATTCACAACTGTAGTAACTAAACCTTTACGGA
Organism: Roseburia sp.; assembly: GCA_017547315.1. The sequence continues at coordinate 6,837 of JAFYQA010000195.1, forward strand.
AGCCTTCATGTTCTTCGTTGTCAAGGCAGTACCATGTACCGTTGAATGTATTTTTCCAGTTTTCTAAATCGTTATGGAATAAAACGCTTTCGTAGTTTTTGAAACCACAAACAAGGTTTACAGATTTTGCATAACCTGGGTTCTTTGCTAAGAAGTTTAAGGTACTTCTAACAGGAGAAACACCTGTACCACCAGCGATAACGAAAACATGTTTATCTTTTAATTCATCTACTGGCCAACCTTTTCCATATGGTCCACGAAGGAAAAGATGATCTCCAGCTTTCTTTTCGAAGATTACGTCTGTAACCTTACCAACTTTACGGATTGTAAATTCTAACCATCCATCGCCCTGTTCACTAACAGAGATAGGACATTCACCAATCTGTGGAACGGAGAGTTCGAGGAACTGACCGTGCTGAGGTTTAATGTCTGTAGCGATACGGAATGTATATTCGATATCTGTCTCATGGTTTACGCTTAAAATCTCGCAAGCCTGAGGCTGAACATAATTTGTCATTTTCTCGTCTCCTTTCTTATTTGCCTAATTCTTTCTTGATTTCCTCAACTGCAGCACCCATCTTCTGTAATGTTGTTGTAATTGAGATAAATTCAGGACAACGGCTTGTACAACGTCCACAACCTACGCACATATGACCTTCGTGGAAGCGTGCTTCATAGTCATGGAATTTATGAAGCATTTTATAACGCATACGGTCGCCTGCTGTTGTACGGTAATCTCCGCCACCTGCAACTTTTGCGAAATCATCGATCTGACAAGAAGCAGCTACACGTCTTCTTTCACCAACTTCAGGGTTGTCTCCGTAGATAATATCGCGTGTAGTGACACATGTACATGTTGAACAAGCAATTGTACAAGCACCACAAGAGATACAACGTCCGTTGAACTGTTTCCAAACATCATGTTTCTTAAGAGCATTAAGAACTTCTCTGTCCGGAATCTCAGGA
>JAFYQA010000196.1 GCA_017547315.1 Roseburia sp.
AAAGAATGAAACATTCCAGGAATTTGTACAGTTAGTAGCTGACAATGCACTTGCTTCTGGTTTAAACGGTGGCAAGAATGGTGAAGATGTAGAAGCACTTCTTGAAATGAATGGTCTTAAAGAAGTATTAATCGAAAAAACTGCTACTATCGGAGAAAAATTATCTATCCGTAGATTTGCAAAAGTTACTGGTGAATGTGTAGCAAGCTATCTTCATGCAGGTGGTAAGATTGGTGTTCTTGTAGCAGCTGATGGTGCAGCTGATGCAAAAGAAGCTCTTACTAACGTAGCTATGCAGGTTGCAGCTATGAATCCTCAGTATATCAGCAGAGATGATATCGCACAGGCTGAAATCGATAAAATGAGAGAAATCATCGTTGATTCTTCATTAAACGATCCAGCATCTCTTCCAAAGCCAATCTTAAATGCATTAATCGATAAGGCATGTACAGACAAAGTATGGAGCGATGAAGATATTGCTATCTACGAAGAAAAGAAGAGCAATATGAACTACTTATTTAACTTCCTTTCAAAAGAAGCAAAAGCAGCTCTTGTAGGTTTAGCTATGGAAGACAAAGCAAACATCGTAGAAAACAAAATTTTCAGCGGTGCAGTAGAAGGTCGTGTATCTAAACAGTTAAAAGAAATCTGTTTATTAGATCAGACTTATGTAAGAGCAGAAGACGGAAAACAGACTGTTGGAGCATACCTTAAGTCTGTAAATGGCGCTCTTGTAATCAAGAACGTAGTTCGTTTCGAAGTAGGCGAAGGTATCGAGAAGAAAGTTGATGATTTCGCTGCAGAAGTAGCTGCTCAGATGGCAGGTAACTAATTAATATAAGTAATTTTAATTGAATTACAAGTAAGAATTTAAGCCCTTGGAATTATTGTATAATCAATGATTTCAAGGGTTTTTAAATGTTGCACATTTGTTATTCTAAAAAATAAATTATCGGAAAAAATTACGCTTTTTACTTTGCAAAATAAAAAAATATGTTACAATATATAGGAGTATATCTAGTATAAAAGTAATAAGCGTATGACATAGGAGGCTACATGCAGGAAAAAGATACGGAGATTGTGAACGAGCAGTGCAGACGTCATAGCCGTGTCGTCAGAATGAAAAATACGATTATATCGTTGTTATTGGTTTGGGTTGTGGTGTCCTTGTTATTAATAGTATATCTGTTTAAAGCATTTTTTCAGATGCAGAGTCAGATAGAAGGATTAGAAACAGAACTAGAAATGATTACAGCAGGATTGACAGATAGTGTTGTAGATAATTCTGGTGATGCAGGACAGTTATATTCAGAGGCGAAAGACTATAAACCGGCAATACCGATGGCATCCGGTGTTTCGGAGGAAGAGAACCAGGCAGAAGAGAATGATGTTCATAAAGTTTATTTGACTTTCGAGGATGGACCTTCTGAGTATACAGCAGCGATTTTGGATGTATTAAAAGAAAAAGGTGTACGGGCAACTTTTTTTGTGACAGGGCAGGAAGGCGAAACTGCACACGAATTATATAAGTGGATTGTAGAAGAAGGTCATACATTAGGTATGCATTCTTATTCGAATAAATACAGCGTTGTATATCAGTCAGAAGAGAGTTTTAAAGAGGATGTCATAAAACTGAGGGCTTATTTAATGGGAATTACCGGTCAGGAACCGAAGTATTATCGTTTTTTGGGTGGTAGTAGCAATCAGATTACGAATATTCCGATGGAGAATTTTATACATTATCTGAATCAGTCAGGTCTGATATATTATGATTGGAATATTTCTCTAGGCGATGTGGCTGAAAATGAAGATACCATAGATGAAGTAGTTGCGAAGGTAACAGAAGATGTAGTAAAATATAAAACATCAGTGGTACTTATGCACGATGCCAATGATACGGCGGTTTCACCAGAAGTACTAGAGGCAGTAATTGATGCACTTTTTATGATGGGGGCAGAGATATTGCCAATTGATGGAGAGACAGCAGTGATTCAGGATGTAAAAGCAGCTATAATCGAATAATGTGAGGACAACGGAGGGAGAAATGGGTTTTTTAAAAGAGTTCAAGGATGATTTTTCCCAGGCAGCGAATGAACTGATTCCAAGTAGAGAGAGCACGGGGAATGTGGTGTCGGATGAACCGACAGCGAAAGTTCCAATGGTGTTAACACAGGATAAGAATCAGGAAAAGAGAGAACTGCCACCGGTAGAAGATGAGATAGCTGTAATTACAAACGGTACCATTATTAAGGGTGATGTTTTTGCGAATGGTTCTCTAGAGGTTTTGGGTGCGGTATATGGCAATATTAATTGTCGTGGCAGACTTGTCATCACCGGAACTGTAAAAGGGGACAGCAATGCCGCAGAAATATATACAGATGCAGCCCGCATAGAAGGCGAGATTGCATGTATCGGAGCCGTTAAGATTGGTGAGGGTTCTGTAATTATCGGGAATATTTCTTCGACATCTGCAGTGATTGCGGGTGCAATGAGAGGGGATATCGATGTTTTAGGACCGGTTGTTGTAGAGTCAACAGCAGTTGTGAAAGGGAACATTAAAGCTCGTTACGTTCAGATTAACAATGGAGCGGAAGTGGATGGTTTTTGCTCACAGGCATACGCAGATGTACGCAGATAGTTTGAAACTAAGGAAGGAAAATATTTTTCAGATGAGACGTTTATTATTAAAATTAAGTGGTGAAGCATTAGCAGGTGAAAAGCATACGGGTTTTGACGAGCCAACCGTTACAGATGTAGCGAAACAGGTAAAACAGATTGTAGACAGTGGTGTGCAGGTAGGTATTGTAATCGGTGGTGGTAATTTCTGGAGAGGAAGAACTAGTGAGACGATTGATAGACCAAAGGCAGACCAGATTGGTATGCTTGCTACGATTATGAACTGTATTTATGTGTCTGAGATTTTCCGCTCAGTAGGTATGAAGACAGAGATTTTTACACCATTTGCATGTGGCAGTATGACACAGTTATTCTCGAAGGATAAAGCAAATGAGTGTTTTGAAAAGGGCATGGTAGTGTTCTTTGCAGGTGGCACCGGACATCCATATTTCTCAACAGATACAGGTATTGTACTTCGTGCAATTGAGATGGAAGCAGAAGGTATTTATCTTGCAAAATCAATTGATGCAGTATATGACAGCGATCCTAAGGTGAATCCAAACGCTGTAAAATATGACGAAGTATCCATTCAGGAGGTTATTGATAAGAAACTTGCAGTAGTAGACTTGACAGCCTCTATTATGTGTATGGAGAATAAAATGCCAATGTATGTGTTTGGCTTGAATGAAGAAAATAGTATCGTAAACGCTATTTGTGGTAAATTCAATGGCACAAAAGTTACGGTTTAAATTAAGAAAGGTATGGTATAGATTATGGACTCAAGAATTGTAGCATTTGAAGAAAAAATGCAGAAAACAATGCACAGCTTATCAGTAGAATTTGGAAGCATTCGTGCAGGACGTGCAAATCCACACGTATTGGATAAAATCAGAGTAGATTATTATGGTACTCCAACTCCAATTCAGCAGGTGGCAAACGTTAACGTTCCGGAACCAAGAATGATTCAGATTCAGCCATGGGAAGCTTCTATGGTAAAAGTAATTGAAAAAGCGATTATGACATCTGATTTGGGAATTAACCCTTCAAACGATGGAAAGGTAATCCGTTTAATCTTCCCTGAACTTACAGAGGAAAGACGTAAAGAACTTGCAAAAGACGTGAAGAAAAAAGGTGAAAACGCAAAAGTTGCAGTTCGTAACATTCGTCGTGATGCAAATGATACTTTTAAAAAGCTTTCAAAAACTGAAGATGTTTCAGAAGATGAAATCGCTGATTTAGAAGCACAGATTCAGAAATTAACTGACAAATATATTGCAGAAGTTGAAAAAGCAGTAGAAGATAAGACAAAAGAAATTCTTACTGTTTAATTTTAGAATGTAATTTGAGGACACGACGAAGTGCGTGTCCTCGTTGTGCATATGTGCGAATAACAATGTACTTATTGGAGGGAAGACAACTATGAATATTCCAAAACATGTAGCCATTATTTTAGATGGCAATGGAAGATGGGCAAAGAGTAAAGGTATGCCGAGAAATTATGGACACACCATGGGGGCAAAAAATGTAGAGACAATTTGTGAAGTGGCAGCCCATATGGGGATCAAATATTTGACTTTTTATGCATTTTCTACAGAGAACTGGAATCGTCCGGATAGTGAAGTAAGTGCATTAATGTCGTTGCTTGAGAATTATTTAAAAACCTGTATGAAGACAGCGAAGAAAAATAATATCCGCGTGCGTATTCTTGGTGATATCACAAGATTACAGGAATCTTTCCAGAAACAGATTCACGAGTTGGAAGAATTCTCTAAGGACTTTGATGGTCTGAATCTGCAGATTGCGATTAATTATGGCAGCCGTGATGAAATGATTCGTGGTATGCGTAAGATGGCTGTAAAAGTAGCGAATGGGGAGATTAAACCAGAGGAGATTACAGAGGAAGTGTTTGAAGGTTATTTAGATACTGCAGACATTCCGGATCCAGATTTATTAATTCGTACTAGTGGAGAACAGCGTTTGTCAAATTATCTGTTGTGGCAGCTTGCTTATAGTGAATTTTATTTTACAGAAGTGCCATGGCCGGATTTTGATAAGGCAGAATTAGAGAAGGCCGTAGAGGCTTATCAGAAGAGAAACCGCAGATTTGGCGGATTGAGTGAGGAATAAAACTCCACTGCTCGCCAGAGGGCTCGCATTTTCTTACAGAAAACAAGGAGGAGCATATGTTTAAAACAAGATTGATAAGTGGTATTGTGCTGGTTATTTTGGCATTAATATTGATTATAACGGGTGGAGATGTACTTTTAGTAAGTATGTTGGCACTTTCGTATATTGGTATGTATGAGTTATATCGTGTATTTCAGATGGAAAAACAGCTTCCAGCAATCATAGGATATCTTATGGCAACCATATACTATATTGAATTGAGATTTCCGTTTATCCCGGATATGATGATGTTTGTATTGGGATGTTTG
>JAFYQA010000197.1 GCA_017547315.1 Roseburia sp.
ACGTGGCTGGAACATGCTCTACATAGAGAACCACGACCATCCAAGAATGGTATCTCGTTATGGCAGTGAGAAGTTCCGTAAAGCGAGTGCGAAGATGTTGGCAGTATCTTATATGTTTTTAAAGGGTACACCGTTTGTATACCAGGGACAGGAAATTGGTATGAGCAACTGGTATCCGTCAGACCCTGAAATGTACGAGGATGTGCAGACACGTTGGCAGTATGAAAATGTAGGAACAAAAAAATCACTGGAGAAACGTTTGGAACGTTTGTGGCATGGTTCTCGTGATTCGGCACGTACGCCGGTGCAGTGGGATGATAGCGAAAATGCCGGATTTACGACAGGTACACCGTGGTTCTATGTGAATGAAAATTACAAAGAAGTCAACGTGGAAGCGCAGGAAGCGGATGAAAATTCTGTCTTGCATTTTTATCGTAAAGTGATTGAACTACGAAAAGAACTTTCCTGCGTAAGACATGGTGATTATAAGGAATATGGTAAACATTCCAAGACATTGTACACGTATTCTAGAACGGATATGAAGCAGAAGATTTTGGTAGTCTGCTCTTATTCTGACAGGGATGAGAAATGGAGCGTACCGTCAGGATTCGATGTAAGTACGGCTGAGTTGGCATTGGGTAATTATGAAAATACAGATAGTTTCATTTTAAGACCTTATGAGACGAGAGTATATCTCTGGAAATAATCTCAAATGCAAAGGGTGCTTAGTTTATAGGTATTGAATTTACCAATATCTATAATCTAAGCACCCTTTTATAACATGTGGTTTACGCGAAGTACGTCTAGGCTAAAATAACTTTTAATGTGACGATATTTTTGCTAAGCACGTGAAGTATGGGAACTTTTTACATCTCCGTAAATAGGCGTAGCGAGTCCGAACCCACCGGATATGGCAAGAATCTGTCCGGTAGTATAGGCGGAGTCATCGCTGGCAAAATAGACGACAGCAGCACCGATTTCTTCCGGCTGACCGATTTTGTTTAAAGGGATATGGCGAAGGAAGAGATTGCGAAAATCTTCGGAGAGATTATTCTTGACAGCTTCCGTCTCTGTCATTCCGGGAAGAACTGCATTGCAACGGATATGGTGAGAAGCTTCCTGGACCGCAATCAGTTTCGTGAGATAGTTGATGGCAGCTTTGCTGGTGCCGTAGGCGACCTGTGCGATATCCGGAACTAAACCGCCGATGGAAGAGATGTTGATAATACTTCCACCACCCTGTGCGGTCATATATTTTGCGGCAGCCTGACTTGCCATAAATACACTTCTTAAATTTAGAGTTACAATGTTCAGAAAATCGGCGATATCTGTATGGGCGAAGTCTAAATCCGTTTTCGGATTTGATGTCCCGAAATTATTTACCAGCACGTCGATGCGTCCTTCTTTTTTTACAACTTCATCTATCATAGATGAAAAAGTATCCGGTTCGCCGGCATCGTTATATACACATTTTACGCGATACCCCCGTAGATTCAATTCGCTTGCGGTGCGCTCCGCTGCTTCTAAATTCCTTGCTGCCATATAAACGATGGCACCTTCTTTTGCGCATGCCTTTACGCAGGCAAGACCGATGCCTCTTGTTGAGGCGGTTATCAATACAACTTTATTTTCTAATCTCATAAATCGTCTCCTTTTTAAACTTTGTTTTGATAAATTTTTGGTAGTAACTGGACAATAACGAGACCTGTGGCAACGCAAAAAAGCTCGATGATCGCAAGCATATGAACGGAACTGACAGCGGCAGCAGGTGCGGATAATGGTGGTGTTCCGTTACTTGAGAGTCGGATAATTTCATTCGTGAACAATGGGACAAAAACTGCGACACCAAAAGGGGCGGCAAGGTCTCTGAAAAGTCCGTAAATACCAGTGCCTGTACCGGCAGCCGTAGCAGGCAAATTGGAAAGCACAATTTTCATAAAAATAGTGGCGTTTGCGCCAAGTCCAAACCCCAGAATGCCGAGCGAAGATGCCAGCGTAAGAAAAGTCGTGCTTGCGGAATAAAAGAGCATGATTCCACAACCAATACCGGTTAGAGAGAGAGAAACGGTTAAAATACGTTTGGGTTCGAGTCGGTCAGCTAAGGGGCCTAAAAGGATAGAGCCTAAGGACATGCCAAGGTACATAATCGAGATGGCATAGCCGGAAATCGTAGTATTGTCAGGTTGTGTGTAATTCACAAATACGATGGTGTTAGTCATATTTGCCTGCATTAATCCTTGCGTGAGGAAAAGAATGATTACCGGAAGGATGAATGCTTTTCTTGCCATAAAGTTCCCGATAAGAATCGGATTTTTTGCTTTTTTTTCTGTTAGGATAAGTCCTACTAAAGCGAAAAAAGATAGAAAAAGTACCCAAAGAAATTGTGGAGAAGACCAGCCGAAATTTTGCCCGAAGGAAGGCACGCACAGCAAGAGACTGAAAAAAACAATCACAAAAAATGCTCCTGCGAGGTCAAAATCTAACAAAGGTTTCCTTACATAATGTTGCTTAGGCAGCAGAAAAAAGCATAGCAGGAGAAATATGGCACTTATAATAGCGGAAATCCACATTAGCACCCTCCAATCGGATATTCCAAGAATCAGACCTCCGAGTGTCGGTCCGAAGATGACAGAGGCACTAGAAACCAGCATGTAGAGGGAGAAGCCCTTTGCAATCTGCTGCGGTGGAAATTCCGTAATAATATAAGACATAACAGTAGGATTGATGGCTGCAGTGCCAATTCCGACGATGAATCTCGCTACAAGTAAAAATAGAAGCGAGGTGGAAAGGGCACTAAAAACAGAGCCAAGGGTAAAGACGAGGATGCCTAGCAAAAGCGTTTTTCTTCTACCGAAAATATCTCCCAGCTTTCCCAGAATGGGCGCACATGCAGCTGTTGAGATTGCCTGGGCTAATGCGGTCCAGGTAGTGTTACTGTAGGCTAAATTCATATTTTGCATAAAAGCAGGCCCCAGCACCGTGGAGAGCCCGCCGACGATGCCGACTAAAAAGGCAGCAAAAGCATACGGAAGAAAATTTTTCATATAGTTAGGTTCTCTTGAATCATGCATATAAATACCTCTTCTTAAAATTGATCATCCCTAGTATTTCCATTTACAAAAATAATATGTGTATTTCCGGTAATTTGGGACAGACTAATGTCTGAGATGTTCTCGCTATAAAAAGAAAGGGGTAATCAATATGTCATTAATTAACAAAGAAATCGCAGATTTCAAAACTTACGCATTCCATGATAAGGAGTTTAAGATGGTATCTAAGGAGGATATCTTGGGAAAATGGAATGTTTTCTTTTTCTATCCGGCAGATTTTACGTTTATCTGTCCGACAGAATTGGAGGATTTAGCGGAAAAGTATGAGCAGTTCAGAGAAATCGGTTGTGAGATTTATTCTGTATCTACAGACACACATTTTGTTCATAAAGCATGGCATGATGCATCTGAACGTATTCGAAAAATTAATTATCCGATGTTAGCAGACCCGACACACTGTATTTCAAAAGATTTTGAGGTGCTGATTGAGGAAGATGGACTTGCAGAACGTGGAACCTTTATTATCAATCCGGACGGAAAAATCGTGGGTTATGAGGTTACAGCTGGAAACGTCGGAAGAAATGCGGAAGAATTGCTCCGAAAAGTCCAGGCATGTCAGTTCGTGCATGCGCATGGGGATCAGGTGTGTCCTGCTAACTGGAAGCCGGGGGCTGAGACATTAAAACCAAGCCTTGATTTGGTAGGACAGTTATAATGGTAGATACAGAAAATCTTTATGATGTAGTGATTATTGGTGGCGGACCGGCAGGACTTTCCGCCGCCATCTATCTGACACGGGCAAGATATCGAGTTTTAGTATTGGAAAAAGAGCAGTTCGGCGGACAAATCACGATTACACATGAAGTGGTAAATTATCCGGGTGTAGGTAAGTGTAGCGGAAAAAGTCTGACCGATACAATGTATCAGCAGGCAGAATACTTTGGAGCAGATTTTTTAATAGCAGAAGCTATGGACCTTGATTTTAAAGAAGATATAAAAATTGTGCATACCAATAGGGGCGACTTTCAGTGCCTGGGTGTATTGCTGGCCACCGGAGCACATCCTAGAATGGTAGGATTTAAAGGTGAGGCAGAATATAGGGGACGTGGTGTCGCATACTGTGCAACCTGTGACGGAGAATTTTTTACAGAGAAAGAAGTATTTGTCATAGGTGGCGGATTTGCGGCCGCAGAAGAAAGTGTTTTTTTAACAAAGTTCGCTAGTCATGTCACGATTTTGGTGCGCGGAGAGGATTTTTCCTGCGCGGAGGCAGTAGCAGAACAGGCCAAAAAGCATGAAAAAATAAGTGTAATTACTAATACAGAGGTAGAAGAGGTACGGGGCGAATCCGGCCTAAACTATATTCGTTATATAAATCGTGTAACAGGTGAAATTACAGAATATCATGCAAAAGAAGGTGAAACCTTTGGTGTATTTGTATTCGTAGGTTATGCGCCGGAGACCGATTTGGTAAAAGATTTTGTGGAGTTAAATGAGCAAGGATATATTATTACCGACAAGTCTCAAAAAACCAGTGTGGACGGAGTCTATGCAGCTGGTGACATCTGTATCAAACCGCTTCGACAGGTAGTAACTGCCACAAGCGATGGTGCACTAGCAGCGACGGAGTTAGAAAAATATGTGGCAAAGGTGCAGAGTAGAACCGGAATCCGCACGAAAGACCCTGTAATCCGTGAGAAGGTCCTTGCAGGAGGAACAGTAGAAAATACTGATATCGGAAACGAATCGGGCCGTGAGAAAGGCTTATTTACACCGGAAATGCGAGCACAGTTAGAGACAGTATTTGAGCGGATGGCAAAACCGCTGGTGTTAAAGTTGTATTTGGACGAACGCCCGGTGTCAAAAGAGTTACAGGAATATGTAACTACTTTGGCTGAAATGACAGAGAAACTGTCTGTAGAGGTTGCGACGGATGCGGATAGGGATTTCCTTCCTTGTGTCAGATTGTATCGTGACGGAGCGTATACAGGGCTTGCCTTTCATGGCGTTCCGGGCGGTCATGAATTTACCTCTTTTGTTTTGGGGATGTACAATGCAGCAGGACCAGGACAGGCAATGGATGAAAGTATACGAAAGCGGATCGAGGAGATAAACAAGCCGGTAGATATCAAAATCTTAGTGACATTATCGTGTACGATGTGCCCAGATTTAGTTGTGGCAGCACAGCATATTGCAGCAGTAGGAAAACACATTACTACCGAAGTTTTTGATATTCATCATTATGAGAACTTAAAGAATCAATATAATGTGATGAGTGTTCCATGTATGGTAATCAACGGAGAACACGTATATTTTGGGAAGAAAAATATACTGCAGATATTAGAAATTTTAGAGAATATAATTGGATAAGTGCTATTTTGTATTTATTGCATAAATGGAGGCTGTTTCAGAACCATGGTCAGATGATGGTTTTGAAGCAGCCTCCATAGATTTTGTTGTTTACTAAAATTGGAGTATTATTATAATTGCCTAACTCAAAAATGACATTTCACTATATTGTTAGAATGTGGTACAATAAGACTAATTATAACATTGAGGTGAAATAAATAATGCAGACTGAAAAAAGACAAATGGATAAAGCGTCCGCGCAATATATAAAAATGACAGAGACACCTGTGGCAAAATTAATATTAATGCTGGGAATACCGACGACGATAAGCATGTTGGTAACTAGTATTTATAATATGGCAGATACCTATTTTGTGGGACAGATTGGTACAAGTGCATCGGGAGCAGTCGGAGTAGTATTTGGTCTAATGGCGATTATTCAGGCATTCGGTTTTATGTTCGGGCATGGTGCAGGAAGTATTGTGTCTAGAAGTCTTGGGGCAAAAGATGGGGAACGTGCATCGCAGATTGCCTCCACTAGTTTTGTGTGTGCGGGTATTTCAGGTATCGGCATTAGTGTGCTGGGTATTTTGTTTTTGGATCCATTGATGCGTCTTTTGGGTAGTACAGAGACGATTTTACCTTATGCGAGAACCTATGCGTTTTATATTTTGTTAGCAGCACCATTTATGGCGAGCAGTTGCGTATTGAATAATGTATTGCGGTATGAAGGAAGAGCAGCAATTGCTATGATAGGGCTTGTATCTGGTGGTCTTTTGAATATCTTTGGTGACTGGCTATTGGTAAGCAGAATTGGCATGGGTGTAAGAGGTGCAGGCATTGCAACAGCAGTATCCCAGACCATAAGTTTTAGTATTTTATTATTTATGTTTATGCTTGGTAAAACAGAGAGTAAGTTACAGTTAAAACGCGCAGCAAAGATGAAATTAGATGATGTAGTATTGATTTGTAAAACGGGATTCCCGAGTATGATACGTCAGGGGTTATCTAGCGTTTCTACTATGGTATTGAATGGACAGGCAGGTGCATACGGAGATGCAGCAGTAGCGGCTATGTCTATCGTAAATAGAGTATGTTTCTTTGCGTTTTCTGTGGGGCTTGGAATCGGACAGGGATTCCAGCCGGTATCTGCATTTAATTATGGTGCGAAAAAGTATGACCGTGTACGAAAAGGATTCCTTGCGACATGGGGAATGGGAGAGATTTTTCTTGGCGCATTCGCGATAGTGGGATTTTTGAATGCGGAGTTTTTAGTAAGTCTTTTTAGAGATGATCCGGAAGTAATCGCTATCGGAACCGTTGCGTTGTCGGCACAGATGATAGCACTATTCTTCCAGCCGTTGTCTGTATGTGCCAATATGATGTTCCAGAGTATCGGAAAAAATGGTGTGGCGACTTTCTTAGCGATGTTACGAAGCGGTTTGTTTTTAATACCGACACTTTTGGTATTATCGACAGCTTTTGGACTTACGGGAATTGAAATCGCTCAGACAGTAGCAGATATTCTGACATGCATGGTGTCTGTACCGTTTGTTATCCGTTTCCTTAAAACGTTAAAGAGATTGGAGCAGGAAAATTAAAATGAAATATGAACTTGTGATTTTTGATTTGGATGGAACGATTTTAGATACATTAGAAGATTTGGCGGATAGTATGAATCATGCGTTAGCAAAGTATGGCTATCCAACTAGAACGATAGACGAAGTGCGAAGCTTTGTGGGCAACGGCCTTTTGATGTTGACGAGAAAGGCTATTGCACCGGAGACAGATGAAGAGATGATTCAGACTGTTTTGGCGGAGCAGAAAGCATATTACAAAGAACACTGTGCGGATAAGACGAAACCGTATGAAGGGATTATGGAACTGTTAGATGCATTAAAAGCAAATGGATGTAAATTAGCAGTTGTTTCGAATAAGGCCGATTATGCAGTTCAGATTCTTTGTGAACAGTATTTTCCGGGAATTTTTCACCTGACAGTGGGAGAAAAAGAAGGTGTGAGAAGAAAACCGGCACCGGATTCAGTGAATACAGTGTTAAAAGAATTGCAGGTAGAGCGAGTAAATGCAGTGTATATTGGAGATTCTGAGGTGGATATCGAGACCGCAGAAAATGCCCAGATGCAGGCGGTTTTGGTAGACTGGGGATTCCGTGATGCTAAATTTTTGGAAGAAAAAGGGGCAAAAACACTGGTTCATACCGTTAAGGAGTTAAAAAGTGCTTTAATTGCCGAGCCTTTTTTACTATAATAGAAACGTAAGTGAGACTAAGATTTCCGGGAGGAAGTGCAGGTGGAAGAGAGAGTATTTCATTTTGCATTAGACCATGCATTGGAAGCAGTGCTGGTATTTGGAGATGATGGAAAAATTATATATGCAAACTGCACTGCAAAGGAGCAGTCAGAGTTTGGAGAGGATATTTATAATCGTTACATTGAGGATATCTTCCCAAACGAGTTTCAGACGATGACGGGGTCTTTTTTGATGAAAAAGAATTTCGTACAGGAGACCATGGATATAATGGCATACCGCAGAAATCAGACATGTTTTCCGGTACGTGCAGTATTTACCAAGATACAGGAGAATCCACTACGATATTTGTGCCAGGGATATAATGCTACAAACCGTCAGATGCTTGAGAAAAAGGCAGAAAAGGCAGGTTTAGAAGCAGAAGAAGCACGCAAAGTGAAAACGGAGTTCGTAGCAAATGTAACACATGAATTGCGGACACCGGTAAATGGGATTCTTGGGAATACATTAGAGTTATTGGAGACAGAGACAGACGATAAAACCCGGCAAAAACTTAGAATGATTGAACGCGGATGCAAGGATATGCATGCGTTGATTAATAATATATTAGATTTTTCAAAATTGGATGCCGGAAAGTTTACAATAGAAAAAAGGGAATTCTGTTTTCGAGATATGATGGATTATGTGAAGTCGAATCATATCAATAAAATTACGGAAAAAGGACTGGACTTTTTTATGACGATTTCTCCAGAGATACCGGAGCGTATCATAGGAGATGAATTACGTATTGGGCAGATTTTAAATAATCTCTTATCGAATGCATGTAAGTTTACCTCGGTTGGGAAAATTTCTGTGGAGGCAGTAAAAACTGCTCAGGTGAATGATAGAATCGAACTCTTCTTTATCGTCCTTGATACGGGAATTGGGATAGACAAAGAGGGACAGGATAAGTTATTTAAAAGTTTTTCACAGGTGGATGCATCTATTTCCAGAAGATACGGCGGTACAGGTTTGGGACTTAATATCAGTAAACAGCTAGTAGAACTGATGGATGGTAATATTCATGTACAAAGTGAACCGGGGAAGGGAACGATGTTTTCGTTCCATATCTGGGTGGATGTGCCGCAGAGTGAAGTGCAGACAGTATCCGCGGGAGTGAATATTAAAACAACATTTGAACCGGTACAGCCGATGACTGTTTTCGGCGAGGAACATTTGCGAGAGTTTGGTTCCGAAGAGAACAGTAGAGAGATTAAGAAAAAAATGACCAAGCTGATTTTAAGCGTGGATATGGAAAACTGGGAGAAGGCCGAGATGTTCATGGAGTCTATCAAGCAGTTGACAGAGTCGGCACCACAGGAGATAAAAAGTGCGGTGCTGCGTCTTAAAATGGCAGTACAGAAAGGCGATTATGAGAAGGCTGCTGCGGCATATGAGAGATTAGAAAAGGAATTGGGGTATGGTGAAGGAACAGACAAGTAAGACGGTGCCACTCATTCTGATAGTAGATGATGTGGAAACTAACCGATTTATTTTGCGAGATATTATTGCAGAAATGGGATATCGTCCGGTTTTGACAGAGAATGGTGTGCAGGCACTAAAACTTGTAGAACGTCATAAGCCGGAGCTTATCATTTTAGATGTGGCAATGCCTGAGATGGACGGATATGAGTTTTGTCAAATTATGAAGCAGAATCCTAATACGAGAGATATACCGATTGTTTTTATTTCTGCATTTGACAATCCGACTGATATTGTAAAAGGATTTAACTTAGGTGGTGAAGATTATATTACAAAGCCGTTCATACCGGAAGTGGTAAAGGCTCGAATTGGTATTCATTTAAAACTTTCCGAAACCAGTAAGCATCTGGCGGATATGAATAAAAAATTACAGACATCCATTAGTGAGCAGCTAAGGCAGATGGAGCAGGAGAAGAAAAATGTGTTATATGCATTGCTTCGTGTAATACAGGAACGGGATGATTATGATAAAGAGCAGATGCAGCGTTTGAGTCATAACACCAGAATCCTAGCAGAGGCTATGCAGTTATCACCAAGCTATGGGGATGTGATTTCAGATAAGTACATTGAGACGTTAGAATTGGCAGCACCTCTGTGTGATTTGGGAAATGCAGCTATTCTTAGTGACATTCTAAAGAACGGGGGGTATAATGAGTTTGTACAGATGGCACTTGAGATGGTAGAAGCATGGCATGAGAATTGGGATGTGAAAGAGATTCCGTTGTGTGCACAGATTGTAGCGATTACCAGAGAATATGGACATCTGAATGCAAGTGGGAATGCAAAAAATATGGAAGATGCGTTTGAAATCATGCAAGCAGATGTGGGAGTGAAGTTTAATCCGGATATTTTTGCGATTTTTAGAAAAATACATAGACAGTTGAAATAGGAGGAAATAGTTATGAAAATTTTATTGGCAGAGGATGATTTTGTCACAAGAAAATATATGTCAAATTTCTTGTCAAAATATGGTGAATGTGATGTGACCGTAGATGGTATGGAGGCAGTAGATGCTTTTTTAATGGCATTAGAAGATGGAGAACCATATGATTTGGTGTGCCTTGATATTATGATGCCGGTGATGGATGGTTATCAGGCATTGGTAGGTATTCGTAATCTGGAAAAAGAACGTAATATTCCTGAGGAAAAAGCAGTAAAGGTAATTATGACCACGGCATTAAATGAAGAGAAAAATGTAAAGATGGCATTTGAACTTGGATGTACCATTTATTCAGGAAAACCAATCGATCAGGAACGATTCGATCAGGCACTTAGAAAACTTGGATTAATCTAAGAAATCTTAGGGGAGAAGAGTGTACTATCCGTGGGATAGTATGCTCTTTTTGGTATTAAAAATGGAGAGGAAAACCATGGGAAAACAGGGCGGAGCGAGAAATGTGGAGCGTACGAAAGAGCTCTTTATACTAATTATGTTCTCGATTTATCAGATGGGAGCGGCTGGCTCCTTTATTATGTATGGCTGGAGTGACTGGATTGCAGTGGTTATGATTGCAAGTATCGGATTGAACTGGCTTGTTTATCTGACGAAGAAAATGAGCTTAAAGGGAAGAGAAGCGGTCTATGTTACTTTGACGGAACTATGTATCGTAGTTTATGGCTTTCATACAGAAGAGATGACGTTATTAACCGTTATTGTAATTGCGACAGCTGTTATCACGGGACTGCTTAGTGACGTAGAATTTTTGTATATTACGGATATTGCATTGATATTATTGGCACTAAATCGTATTTGGGGGCATGAGGCAATTTTTGGAAGTGATATGGTGGCGATGTATCAGACCTTTTTGCTGTTTTCGAATATTGCGATTATTGAATTTGTAATTCATTTTTGGGTGAATCAGAGGAATAAAAGTGATGCGCTTGCCCAGGAGATGATCGAAGATTTGAAAGAGGCAGAGCGTAGTAAGGATGATTTCCTGGCGAATGTCAGTCATGAGATTCGTACACCGATTAACACGATTTGTGGTATGAGTGAAGTAGCACTGACAGAAGAAGACCCTGCTAAGATAAGAACCAATCTGCGTGCAATTCAGATGGCAGGACGCAATCTTACATCCGTTGTAGTTGATATTTTAGATTTTTCTGAAATGCAATCCGGAAAGATGACGATTGAAAACGAAGTATATAATATTGCATCTACGATAAATGACGTGATTAACATGTCAATGGCGATAAAAGATAAAAAACCAATTGAGTTGGTGGTAGATTGTGATGCGAATCTGCCAAGCGGTCTCTATGGTGATGAGAAGAAAATCCGAAGAGTCATTATGAATTTTGTGAGTAATGCATTGAAATTCACCTCAGAAGGAAGTGTAAAAATTAGTATTTCCGGTAGAAGAGAGACTTACGGATTAAATCTTTGTGTAAGAGTGACAGATACCGGTATTGGTATTAAGGAAGAGAATTTAGAAAAACTTTTTAGTAGTTTTAGTCAGGTAGATACCAAGCGAACCAGACAGGAAGGTGGTATCGGGCTAGGACTTGCACTTTCACAGACCATTGTGCAAAAAATGGGCGGCATTATTACGGTGAAGAGTAAGTATGGAAAAGGAACTACTATTCAGTTTGTAATTCCACAAAAGGTGGTAGATGAACAACCGATTGTTACAGTAAAAAATCCAGAAAAACTTAACGTGGGAGTTTATTTGAACGTAGAACAGTTTAGATTAGCAGAAATGCGTGATGACTATGTGGGAGCGATTGTACATATGGTAGAGCAGTTGCAGGTACGGTGCCAAGTGTGTACGGATATTTCATCGTTTAAGCGTCGATGTCAGATGGAAGCTTTTACACATATCTTTGTCAGCTTGACAGAATATAGGGAAGATACCGCATATTTTGATACGTTGAGCGAGCAGGCAAAAGTGGCTGTAGTATTAGATGCAATTGATATGGAATCGATTATGAATCCAAATATTATATTGATTTGTAAGCCATTGCATATTTTACCGGTAGTAAGCGTTTTGAATGAGGAGCAACGATTAGAAACAGCTCGTAGTTCGGTAGCAAGAAAGTTTATATCACCGGAAACAAGAGTTTTGGTCGTGGATGATAACTGGATGAATTTAAAGGTAATCGAAGGTTTGTTGGAACGATACCAAATAAAAGTGAGTACGGCAACAAACGGACCAGAGGCATTAGAGAAAATAGAGAGTAAAACATTTGATTTTGTATTTATGGATCATATGATGCCGGATATGGATGGTGTGGAGACATTTCACAGAATTCGTAATAAGGTAGGATCTTACTATAAAAAAGTGCCGATTATTGCTGTAACTGCGAATGCGATAGCCGGAAGCAGAGATATGTTTATGCAGGAAGGATTTAATGATTTTATCGAAAAACCGATTGAATTATCAGTATTAGAGCGCTTACTGCGTAGAAATATCCCGAAGGAAAAGATGCAATACATAGACACGGAAGAGACAGTGAGCGAGGTTGTAAAAGAAGATACCAAAACTCCAGAAGTGACAAAGGAGAAAGAAACAAAAGCCAATACATTGCAAATTGGTGACTTAGATGTAGAAAAAGGTCTTTTGTACTGTGGCGGTCAGGAATCTTATTTGGAAATTTTAGCGCAGTACTGCAGAAACGGAAATGAACATATTGAAAAATTAGAAAGACTTTTTGCTGAAAAAGACTGGAAAAATTATACGATTGAAGTGCATGCGTTAAAGAGTATGATGATGAGTGTTGGAGCACTGCCATTATCGGAACAGGCAAAACAATTAGAACTTGCAGGAAAGCGCGGAGATATCGCATGGATTAACGTGAGTCATGCGGGAATGATTACAGAGTATGTGCGTGTGTTGAATGAAATCAGGATAGAACTCGGTCTTCCGGTAGAAGAGGAAGTAAGCCTGTTAGAATGTACAGAAATCGATGAGGGTACGTTGCAGGGCTATCTGGAAGAATTAGATGCGGCAACGTTTGATTTTGATGGCGAAAAGATGATTTTTGTTATTGATAAAATGGAACGTTGTAGTTATAAGGGATTATCGATGCAAAAAGTTACAGATATGGCGCGACGTAAAGTAAAGATGTCGGATTATATGTCGGCATATGACTGCATTGTAAGATGGAAAGAAGAGACGGAAAAAGGAGGTAACGAAGCTTGAAAAAATTTATAGCAGAAAATATTTTTAATGAAAAGTTTTCGTTGCGAGAACGAATTTTCCGTTTGATTATTGTTGTTGGATTTGTGCTATCTATAATGTCGATTTTAGTAAGTATGGGTATCGCGAATCTCTTCGAAACGTTGCCGCCATTATTGGTAATGTTTATATCCATGCTAGTCGGGGTACTTCTGACGTTTAAGTACAACAAATTGGATATTGCAGCAACACTTGTGGCGATTGCGATTAATGGTGTCGCTTTTCCACTGATGTTTTTTTGGTGTGGAGCAATCGAGAGTGGTGCGAGTGTGTGGTTTGTATTAGGTATTATTTATCTGTTTATGATGTTTCGCGGTAAAAAACTGGCGTTGTTTTTATTGCTAAGTATTCTGACAGATATTGCGACTTATTTTGTTGCATATAGACATCCGGAACTTGTTATTCCAATGGAGAGTAGAGAAGCGATTTATGTGGACTCATTGTTTGCAGTTTTGGCTACTGGATTAGCATGTGGATTTATCATTTTGTTTTTTATGTATTTGTATGAAACAGAGCGAGCAGTTGTTTTGAAACAGAATGAAGAATTAGAAGCAGCCAGCAATTCAAAAAATGCATCTTTTGCCAGAGTAAGTCATGAAATTCGAACACCGATTAATACGATTGTAGGTTTGAATGAAATGATTCTTAGAGAGAACCCGACAGGAGAGACAGCCGAATACGCAAAGAATATTAAAAGTGCCAGTAAAATGCTTCTTAGTCTGGTAAATGACTTTTTGGATTTGTCAAGAATTGAAAGTCAACGAATGGAAATATTCCCAAGCTCTTATAAGACACAAAATATGATTGCTGAATTAATGGATATGGTTCGTGTCAGTGTGCAGGAAAAGGGGTTAGAGCTTTTTACAGAAGTAGACGAAAATCTGCCATCAGAATTGATTGGTGATGAAAAAAGAATAAAGCAGATACTGATTAATATATTGGCGAATGCAGTGAAATATACCAATGAAGGGTCTATCACATTGTCGGCGAGCGGTGTAAGAACCGAGGAAAAGCAGTTATTGCTAAAAATTTCTGTAGCTGATACAGGAATTGGAATTCGAAAAGAAGATATTCCGCATTTATATGACACATTTAGTCGTGTAGATGAGAAAAATAATGTTCGGGTAGAAGGAACCGGTTTAGGATTATCGATTGCAAAACAATTATTGGATTTGATGGGTGGAGAAATTACAGTAGATAGTATTTATACAAAAGGAACTGTTTTCACCATTGAATTGAAACAAGAGATTGTAGATGATACACCGATTGGAAGTGAGGCATTTGCTGTTGTAAATAAGGAGGAAGAGGGAGAAGGATATCAGAAGTTATTTGAAGCACCTACTGCTAAAATACTGTTAGTAGATGATAATGATTTAAATATATTAGTAGTACAGAAGCTTTTAGAGGCTACAAAGGTAGAAATAGACATTGCAAAAAGCGGAGCAGAGTGTTTAGAAAAGACCAGACAGCGTTTGTATCATGTGATATTAATGGATTATATGATGCCGGGAATGGATGGATATGAGACATTGAAACGTTTGCGTACGCAGGAAAATGGCTTATGTCGTGACACAGCGGTTGTTTTGCTGACGGCAAATACGTTAGAAGAAACGCAGCAGATGATGAAGGACGTTCGTTTCGATGGTTATTTGGAAAAACCGATTGATAGTAAAAAGTTAGAAGAATGCATTTTGCAATTGTTGCCGCATGAGCTAGTAGAGTATCGCAAGAATGTGCTTCCGGAACGAATCAAAAAGAATGAAATTCAGAAAATTTCAGGAAGAAAACGTAAGACCGTATATATTACGACAGATTGTGTGAGTGATTTGCCACCGGAATTAATCGAGAAGTATGATATTAAGGTGATGTATCTCTATATTAAGACAGAGAATGGCCGTTTTGCAGATACGAAAGAGATTAATTCGGATCATTTGGCGCAATACATTTCAGAAAAGGGAATCAATGCTTATGGGGACAGCTCTTCTGTGGAAGAATATGAGGCATTTTTTGCAGATGCATTGACGCAGGCAGAGCAGGTCGTACATATCGCTATGGCAAAAAATACCGGACGCAGTTATGACGTGGCTAAGACTGCAGCAGGAGGATTTGATCATGTACAGGTAATTGATGCCGGACACATTTCCTGCGGTGAAGCGTTAGTGGTGCTTTATGCAGCATCCCTTGCTGCGGAAGGATATAAAAGTCAGGAAATTTGCAAGATGGTAGAAGTGATGAAGACTAGAGTGATGTCAAAGTATATTATGCCATCCGCAGATGTTTTTGCACAACGTGGGCGTGCCAGCCAGGGATTAGCGAATCTATGCAGTTGGTTTACACTTCGTCCGGTTATTGCACCGGTTAAAAGTAAAGTGCGGATGATTGGCTTTTTTGCGGGAAGTATGGAAACAGCGTGGAAAGGTTTTATTCATTTTCATATGCATAGAAAGAGCAAGATTAATACCGAGGTAGTGGTTGTAACACACTCGGGATGTACAGTAAAAGAACAGGAATTCATACGGAATGAGCTGTTACGTTTTCTACCGTTTAAACGTATTATTTTACAGAAAGCATCTTTTACCAATGCATGTAGCGTAGGAGCTAAAACAGTGGGAATTGCGTATTATGTGAATCCTTAACAGGAAAAGAGATAGAGTTTTGGAAAGGGAATTTGTATGGATAATCAGGTGACAATGGAGATTACTAATGAAAAATTAGAAGAAGCGATAAGAGTATATCAGGAAGAGCGTACAAAGGAGAACTTAGGAATTATTCTGAATCTTTTACGTCCGACCAAATTATTAGTGCCGGCTATGTTAAAAGCACCAAATCAACCGGTACCATGCTTTTTGAAAAATGCAGATGGAAAGATGTTTTTAGCAGTGTATACAAGCAAAGCACAGATTCCGGCGGAGCCAAAGAGTCAGGCGATTTTAAGTATACCGTTTCCGGCTTGTAATGACCTTGTTGTGAAAGAGGAACTGAATCTGCTAGGAATGGTAATCAATCCATTTTCACAGAATTTAGTTTTGGGTAAAGAATTGGTACAAAAGCTTCACGAATCAGACTTAAAGATGATGCAGACAAAGCAGGTGAAAATGACTCCGGAGCAGTTTGGCGTGTTTGTCAAAAAACAAGTGGAATTTGGAATTCTTCCGAAGCGTTTGTTTACAGAGAAAGAAAGTTTTGTGAAGCAGCTATGTGAGGAAAAAGAAGCGTTTGTTAATCAGATTTTCGCGGGTGCTTATCGGGAAGAGAAGTTATATCCTTATTCAGCGGCAGACTATTCTGTAATGGCATTAGATATCGCACCGGATTTGACATTGGTTCGTGTTGATTTCCCAGATGATGGTATCGTGCCACCATTATGCTATCGTGTGTATATTACATACGATCCGATTATGAAAAAAGCAGGATATTATACGATTGAAAAAATGGCAGAGCCGGGCAAACATCTTTTAGGCGGATTCGGTGAAGATGGCAAGCATATTACTTACGGAGAAGCTCCGGTAGAAGGAGCAGAAATTGACCGTATTATGTCACTTGCTCGAACCGTGGATGAAATTACCAGTTAAATAGAAGTGGGACAGGAGTTAAAATGAGACAGGAAGAATTTAAGATGGAACGTACTGGCCTGGTAGAGATTGGGCAGGTAATTCCGATTACAGAAGGAAAACTGCCAAGTTCTTATTACTATACACTTGGTAAAGCATATGCGATGTCTGCAAATTTTCCGGTGGGAAATCGTATCAAGTCAAAAGAAGGAAAAGTAGTAGATATCAAAGAAACGGAAAAGGGATTTTTCGTAACAGTAGAATTTGATGAATAGACAGGAAGAAGTATGAAAATATTATTAACAGCAATAAATGCCAAATATATCCATTCAAATCTGGCAGTATACAGTCTGAAAGCTTATGCAAAAGAATTTTCAGAACATATTGTAATAGGTGAATATACCATAAATCATCGTCCGGATTATATTTTAGAGCAGATTTATAAGCAGAAACCGGATGTGTTGTGCATGTCCTGCTATATCTGGAATATTGAATATGTGGAAGAGACGATAAAAGAGTTTCATAAATTGTGCCCAGAAGTGCCTATTTGGTTAGGCGGTCCGGAAGTGTCCTACGAGGTGGAAAATTTTATGAAAGGCCATCCGGAAGTGACGGGAATAATGATAGGTGAAGGTGAGCGTACATTTTATGCTCTGTGTGATTATTATGTGAATGGAAATGGTAGTTTACAGAGTTTGGCAGGCATTGCGTTGCGTAACAGAGAAACAGATGAGATTCATGTAATTGCACCAGAAATGCCGATGAGTATGAGTGATATCCCATTCTGTTACGATGAGATTGGTGACTTTAAGAATCGTATTATTTACTATGAATCTAGTCGAGGATGTCCGTTTAGTTGTAGTTATTGTCTCTCATCCGTAGATAAAAAGCTACGTTTTAGAGATTTAGAATTAGTAAAAAAAGAACTTGCATTTTTTATAGAAAAAGAAGTTCCGCAGGTGAAGTTTGTGGATCGTACTTTTAACTGTGACCATAAGCATGCTATGGCAATCTGGCAGTTTATTAAGGAACATGATAATGGCATTACGAATTTTCATTTTGAGGTGTCTGCAGATTTGATTAATGAGGCGGAATTAGAATTGATTACATCGATGCGACCGGGACTTATTCAGTTGGAGATTGGTGTGCAGTCTA
>JAFYQA010000198.1 GCA_017547315.1 Roseburia sp.
ATTGGTGATTATGCGTTTTATGGTGCTGGTTTGACAAAAATAGAGATGCCATCTAGTGTGACATCTATTGGAGAATATGCTTTTTACAATAGTGATTTGGCAGAACTAGAGATACCGACTAGCGTTACAGAGATTGGAACATATGCTTTTGCAAATTGCTATGATTTGGTACAGGTGAGAATCTGCGGAAATCCTACCACAATAGGAGAAAGTGTATTTCAAAATTGTGATAAGCTGACTGTGGTAGAATTATCAGATACTTACACGCAAATTGCTGACTTTATGTTTTTTAGCTGCGATGGGTTAGTGAGTATCGAATTGCCGGGAAGTTTGACAGAAATCGGACTGCAGGCACTTAGTGGTTGTACAAAATTAGAAGAAATTACAATACCTGCGAAAGTCGTTATGCAGCCATATGCTTTTTATTCTAGTACAGGATTAAAAAAGGTTACGATAGAAGATGGTGTGACAGCGATTCCATATGGTGCATTTAATATATGTACTGCATTGGAAGAAATCAGAATACCGGAAAGTGTTACTTCTATCGGAAACATTGCAATTGATGCAACGGCAACTATTTATAGTTATGCAGGCAGTGCGGCGGAAACATATGCGAAGACGAATGGCAATGTATTTGTTAATTTGTTGGATTTAGCGATAAAAGTGATGTTCGTTACTAATACGGACACAGAAATAGAAACACAGTACTATTTCGAAGAAAGCCTTGTGACAGAGCCGGAAACATTAACGAAAAAGGGCTATACATTTGCAGGTTGGTATACCTCAGCAGAAGTGCAGGATGATACCACAAAATGGGATTTTGCAGAGGATAAAGTAAAAGAAGACACGACACTCTATGCAAAGTGGAATCCGAATGCCTATAAATTACACTATAACCTTAATTATGAAAACGCACAGAATATCGAAAGTAAAACGGTTATATTTGATGAGGCATACGGAGAATTAGAGGATGTGGCTCGTACTGGGTATACATTTGCCGGATGGTATACCCTGCCACAGAATGGTGAACCGGTAACAGCAGAGACGATATGTACAAACGATACAGATACAACGATTTATGCACAATGGTTGGTAAATCAATACACAATAACATTTGATGCAAATGGTGGAAGTGTAGATATAACAGAGATGGTTGTGACATTCGATTCGGTTTATGGAGAATTACCAATTCCGACAAGAGAAGGATACACATTTAAGGGATGGTATACGGATAAGGAAGCTGGGCAGTTGATTGAAAAAGATGTGAAAGTTTCCATTACACAATCACAAACTGTATATGCACGTTGGGAAGCAAATAAATATGAAGTTACATTAGATGCAAATGATGGCACACTTGAAACAGAAAAAGTAAATGTGACGTATGACTCGGCTTATGGTGAACTTCCTGTTCCAGTGAAGACTGGCTATACTTTTACAGGGTGGTATACCGCATTAGAAGGTGGTTCTGAAGTAAGTGCAGAGACGATTGTGACGATTGCGTCAAATCATACTTTATATGCGAGATATGAGGAGAGAATTATTGATAGTGGTACCTGTGGTACAGATTTGACATGGAAGATTGTACCAAATGATGCAGAAGAGACGAATTATTCATTGGTAATCTCAGGAAGTGGTGAGATGGATTGGCAATGGCAGCCTGGAATGGTAATAAATTATACGCCATGGGGAGAATATGAGGAAAAGATTACCAGAGTTGAACTTTCGGATGGTATTACAAGTATCAAAGATGAGGCATTCTGGGGATATAGTAATCTGGTGAAAATAACAGTACCGGCTAGTGTAATGAAGATTGGCGAACGGGCATTTTCAGGTTGCGGATTTACAAGCGCCGGACCGATTGGTGGTGGCTATGACTATGAGTATGGTTGGACAGAAGAGATACCGGCATATGCATTTGCTTCTTGTGAGAAATTAGCGGAAGTAAATCTTCCTGACGAGCTTACAGGCATAGGTGAATGTGCATTCCAGTATTGTAAAGCATTAACCAAAATGGTAATACCGGTTAGTGTAACAAAATTCGGAGGTAGTCCGTTTGGTGGTTGTGGATTTACAAGTGCAGGTCCAATCGGAAGTGGATGCGATGTTGAATATGGCTGGACAGAAGAAATACCAGATCACGTATTTTATGGATGTTCCAATTTAAGTCAGGTAATATTCCCGGAAGGAATTACCAGAATCGGAACCTCCGCGTTTGGAAATTGTACAAGTCTGACAAAAATTACGATTCCAAGCAGTGTAAAAGAAATAGATGGTTCATTTACAGGCTGTGGATTTACAAGTGCCGGACCGGTTGGTGGTGGCTATGACTATGACTATGAGTTTAGTTGGACAAATCGTATTTTAGAACGGGCATTTTATGGCTGCGCGGAGCTAACGACAGTTGAGTTGTCGGAAGGAATAAAGGTAATCGGGGATAGAGCTTTCTGGGGATGCAGCAAGTTAAAAGAAATTGATATTCCTGACAGTGTGACATACATTGGTAATGATGCATTCCGGTCTTGTTATGCGTTAACAGAAGTAACAATTCCTGACAGTGTAACAGAGATGGGAGGCTCAGTGTTCTATGCTTGTTCCGGTCTGAAAGAAATTGTATTACCAAGTGGTATAGAGGAAATAGGAAGATATACATTTGCATACTGTAGTGCCTTGACAAATATAACGATTCCAAACAGTGTTATCACCATAGGGGATAATGCATTTGAAGAATGTAGTGTATTAACAGGGATTACTATTCCGGATGGTGTTACTTATATTGGGGAGTATGCATTTAGTGGATGTAGTAAATTGGTGAGTATATGTGTACCAGCAGGTGCGCAGTTAGGTTCGTATTTATTTGAAGGCTGTGGATTTACAAGTGCCGGACCGGTCGGAAGTGGATGCGGTTATGAATATGAATGGACAGAAACTATTCCGGAATATGCATTTTATGGATGTGAGCAATTGACAAACTTCCAGATTGCAGAAAGTATCAAAAAGATAGAGTCTGGTGCGTTCTCATATAATACGAAAAAGCTGAAAACCGTCGGACCGGTTGGAGGCGGTTATGATATTGAGTATGCCTGGAAAGATGCGATACCGGATGGAGCCTTTAGAGAATTTAGTTATTTGATAGAAGCAGAGATTGCAGATGGAATAGAAACTATCGGAGAAGGGGCATTTGGAAGCTGTGAGAATCTGGAAAAACTAGTTATTCCAAAAAGTGTAACAACGATTAAAGATATCAGGTCAAGTGGTTTTTATTACCTTACTATCTATGGTTATAGAGGTACAGCAGCAGAGGCTTATGCAACAGAAAATAATTATGATTTTGTAGCAATGGATGATTTGGTATGTACGCTGACTTTCGATATGAATATCGGTGATGATGGTCAGACTACGCAGAAAACCATTTTTAAAGGTGAGTCATGTGGTGATTTACCGATGCCAAGTCGTACAGGCTATACTTTCTTAGGCTGGTATACAGAATCAGAAGGTGGCGAGCAAGTAACCGAAACCATGATATTTAATCAGGATATCACATTGTATGCACAGTGGAATGTTAATATATATACGGTTACATTTGATGCAAATGGTGGAAGTTTTTCAGGTGCAGTTAGTAGAGAGATTGCGTTTGGAACTGCATACGGTGAATTACCGATACCAACACGAGCAGGTGCAACTTTTGTGGGCTGGTATTCTGCATTAGAAGATGGTGAACCGATTACAGCAGAAGATAATTTAAATATCGATGAAAATCATACCCTGTATGCACTTTGGAAGTTTGAGGAATATGTAGTTTCTTTTGATGCGAAGGGTGGACGTACTCCGGAAGATATTATCGTACATTATGGTGAACCTTATGGAGAGTTACCGGAGACAGCATTAATGGGTGCGAAGTTCCTTGGATGGTTTACCGAAGATGGCAAGCAAGTGACAGCAGAGACGATAGTTGATTTTACAGAGGCTAAAACGTTATATGCACATTGGGAATTAAAGTATGCGTTAGAAGCACCGGTAGCAGATGTGGAAGGTTATGATCCGGTATATGTGGGTACACGTATCAAGTTAAGTACAACTGTTAATGGAGCAAGCATCTACTATACATTGGATGGCACAGAGCCGACAAAGGAAAATGGCATTTTATATGAAGATGCGATTGAGATAACGAAGGAATGTGTCTTAAAAGCATATGCGGTAAAAGCCGGATGGAAGGATAGCCTAGTTGTTGCCTATGCATATCATTTGATTGATGAATCGCAGGAGTGGGGCGATATCTTTGAAGAAGATATTGCAGAAAAAGGTTTTGTTACAACGGCAGATGTACCAAAAGAACTTTGGATGGCTGGCGTAGATGATGAAGAAGTATACTATACCGGAAAAGCGATTACATTCTCAGAAACATTACATGTTTATAATCATACGACTTTATTAACAGAAAAAGTAGATTACACTGTAAAATACAAAAATAATCTCAAAGCAGGAACTGCTACGATTACGATTACCGGAAAAGGGAATTATACGGGCAATATTGTAAAAACTTTTGAGATTAAACAATTAGATTTGGAAAATGAAGAAGCGGTAAAAGCAGTAGATGTAACCCTTCCATTTACAGGAAAGAATCAGAAAGTAACGACAAAAGTTACATATGATTTTGGTGAAAAAGAGGTTACTTTAAAGGCAGGAACTGATTTTACATATGGTGCGAATACATTTAAGGAAGCCGGAGAATATGAAGTGGAGATTACCGGAAAAGGCAATTATACCGGAACCGCAAAATTTAAAGTTGTGATATCAGAAGCACCGGTTATCAGTAAGATGAAACTGACAAAGATTCCGAATCAAAGTTACAATGAGGGAGAACCTGTGGAACCGCCGGTTATCTTGAAAAACGGTACAGAAACCTTGGATTATGGAATGGATTATAGTGTCAGATATGAGAATAACTGTGAGGTAGGTACTGCAACTGTCACTATTACCGGTGAGGGAGAATATGTAGGTGAATTGATTACTACCTTTAAGATTACAGGAACACCGCTTTCTAAGGCGAAAATAGAAGGTTTTGCCAAGTCGATACCTTGGTCAGCGGAAGGCGCAAGACAGGATGTGGTACTGACTGTAACAACAGGAAGCGGAGCTAATAAGGTAGTAGAAGAACTGGTTGAGTGTGAAGATTACGATGTTGCATATTCCAATATTGATAAAGTCGGAACTGCTATAGTCGTATTTTCCGGAAGAGGCGGATATACAGGAACGGTTAAGAAGACCTTCAAAGTCACCGGACTTCCAATGAGTAAGGCGGTTGTGGAAGGAATGACTGCTTCTATGGAGTATGATTGTAAAGAGATGCTTCAGGAGAATGTAGAATTGTTCTATACAATCGGAACAGGAGAGGATGCAGAGACCATTCCGTTGTATGAAGGAGAAGATTATACCGTAAGTTATAAGAATAATCAGAAATCAGGAACTGCTACAATCATATTTACTGGTATCAATGGTTATACAGGTACATTGAAGAAATCATATAAAATTACACCGTTTGATATAGAAACCGGACGTGTGAATATTACGGATATCGGGGAACTGGCATTTACGAAAAATGGAACTACGCCAAAACCGATAGTATCTTATGATGACGGTAGTGGTGAAGATGCAGTTGTATTAGTGGAAGGCAAAGATTATACCTTAAAATACGCTAATAACAAGGCTATTACAAAAGAAACAGATACCAAATTACCAACAGTTACGATTACCGGAAAAGGAAGTTTTAAAGGCAGCCTGACACAAACATTCCAAATTGTAAGCAGCGATTTGTCTGATGAAAGTATTAAGATGACAGCTACGGATATTACATATCAGGAAAAAGCCGGATTATGTAAGCCTACTATTACATTAATAGATTCAAATGGCAAAAAACTTGCTGCAGGTACGGATTATGAAAGAACGATTACTTATACATATGCCAGAGATGTGGAAGTAACACAGCTTGTGAATAAGCAGAAAGTATATGTAACACGTTTGGAAGGCGAACCGGTAGATAAGTTAGACATCATTCCGGTAGGTACAGAAATCAGAGCTGAAGTAGCGGGAATGAAAAACTATACCGGAACCAAGTCAGTAATCTTTAGATATATAGCCGGAAGTATAGCGAAGGCTAGTATTAAGGTAAATAATCAGGCTTATACCGGAAAACCAGTAGAACCTACCAAGGCGGATATTACAGTCAAAATCGGCAAAGACACGCTTGCTAAGACTGATTACGAAATCGTAGGTTATAGCAATAACGAGAAAAAAGGAACGGCTAAAATAACGATTCGCGGTATTGGAGATTATAGTGGCGAGAAGACAGTAACCTTTAAGATTACTACGAAAACCTTAAACTATACGATTATCTATGATAAAAATGCCGAAGATGCAACTGGTAAAATGAAAGATTCCGTAATTTCGGCAGGAAAAGGTCTGACTGCGAATGCATATAAGCGAACAGGATACACTTTTGTGGGATGGAATACAAAAGCAGATGGAACAGGAGTTTCTTATAGCAATAAGGAGATATTCTATTTAAAGAATACTTTAAGGGTATATGGAACAAATGTGAGATTATATGCGCAGTGGGAACTGAACGAAAATTAAAAAAGTGTCAGCAACTTCCGGGTTGCTGACATTTTTTTCTTATGCTAGAATATTTATAATGCATAAAGAACACAGAGGAATTCTATGAAAACAATTGACGAAGATATTAAAAGTGGACAATTTAAAAACGTATATTTATTATATGGCGATGAAGCATACTTAAAAAAGCAGTACAAAGATAAGTTGGTAAAGGCATTGGTGTCGGAAGGCGATACTATGAATTTTTCTGCTTATGAGGGAAAGGGAATTAATCCGAAAGAAATCGTTGATTTAGCGGAGACGATGCCTTTTTTTGCTGACCGCAGAGTAATTTTAATTGAGAACAGTGGTTTTCTTAAAAATTCCTGTGAAGATTTAGCCAATTATATGTCAGAGGCACCGGCAGAAAGCACCTGTTTTCTTTTCGTGGAAGACGAAGTGGATAAACGTAACAAGCTTTATAAGTCTGTGAGCAAAATGGGACGTGCAGTGGAGTTTGGAACGCAGAACGAAGATTTACTGGTACGCTGGATTGTAGGACGCCTAAAGAAAGAAAATAAAAATATTACCCGCGATGTATTGCAATATTTCATGGAAAAAACCGGTACAGATATGGGGAATATTGATAGGGAACTGGAAAAACTGATTTGTTATACCATGGGGCGGGATGTCATCACGGCTGAAGATGTAGAAGCTATCACGACAGAACAGGTGACGAATAAAATCTTTGATATGGTGAATGCGATTGCAGATCACGAGCAGAAAAAAGCACTAGATTTGTATTACGATTTACTGACACTGAAAGAACCACCTATGCGTATCATGTATCTGATAACTAGA
>JAFYQA010000199.1 GCA_017547315.1 Roseburia sp.
ATAAAACGGAGACATCATCAGCTCATCCCATGCATCTTTGCCATCAACCGAATACATAATATTAAACGTAATCACATCCGCATAATTATGTACAAGCGTCCGCTTATCACCTTCTACAATCTGATAAAATTCATCCTCATTCTCACTAAGATATTTAGCTGATGCCAACAAATTCTTTCGAAAAACTTCCTTTGGAATCTGTGCTGTCAAATACAATAATCCTATCAATATCCCCAATGTAACTGCAAAACATAGCAAAAACCGTCCTACTGTCTGCAAAATCCCCAGGACTATCCCTCTTCCTGCACTCTTCGTTCGATTTCTGCATCGTCGATATCCTGCAATGCTTCCTCTAACCATGTTACCAGTCTCTCTTCCATTTTTCCTTCTTCCACCATGGAATGTAAAATCGCAAATGCCTTTGGTTTCGGAATCGGTACTTTATATGGTCTATCTTTCGAAGTCAAAGCATCGTACACATCCACAACTGCAAGCATACGTGTCTCCAACTCCAGTTCTTCTCCAGATAAATGATCCGGATACCCGCTTCCGTTCAGCAATTCATGGTGCGATGCTGCAAAGCGCGCCACATTTTCATAACGCACATTAAAATGTACTTTATCTAAAATCTTCTTCGTCATAACTACGTGGCTTTCCATAATCTTACGTTCTTCATCGCTCAATGTACCCTTACGAATACATAAATTCGTCGTTTCTTCTTCTGTCAGATAAACAATCTCTGCTCCATCTTCACCCACATACTTCTGGGAGGCGATCTCTCTTACTCGTTCTAATTTTTCATCCGGCAAAAATCCGGCTCTGTCGATGGATAAAATAAATTCAACTGCCTCAGTGATATACTTCTGCTTCTTTTCATTTTCTTCCTGACTGATAATTCCTTTATACATATCACGTTCATAATAAGCCTGTAAAAGTTTAAATCTATCCAATACTTTTTGCATACCGGATGCCAGACGAGATTCTTTATTCATAACCTCTAACGGGATAATCATTTTACCAATATCATGAAGTGCGGCCGCCAATGTCAGCTGTTCTTTGCGGTTCTCGTCAAAAAATTCCTCACATTCACCTGATGCATGCTTTTCATTCATATAATCTGCCAAAATCCCCGCATACACAGTAACCTTTTTTGTATGAGAACCATTATATGGTGTTCTCTCGTCAACTGCTGTTGCAAAAGCTGATACAAAAGAATGTAACTGTTTTTTAATCTCCTCAATATAAATCATACTTGATAATGATACTGCCATCATCGAGCCAAGCGAACGAATCGCAAATTCATCATCTTCTCCAAATGGTATAAAATCACCCGAATCATCCAGCTTGTTCATCAGCTGAAGCACACCCATCAGTACCCCCTCTGCATCCTCTAATGGAATGACAAGCATCGAACCCGTACGATATCCGGTAATCGCATCATAACGCTTTGGACCCGAGAAATCGAATCGGTCACTATGATACACATCCGGAATATTAACCAGCTCTCTGTGAATTGCCGCATAGGCACACACATTTCCCTCTGCCAGTGCAACTGGTGGCAAATCAATCTCATCACCATTGCCACCTTTGTCCACATTCTGAGACAAAGTCTTCATATTTTTAAAAACCAATGTGTTATTCTGATACAGATACATTGTGCCTGCATCACAATTCGAAATCTTCATAGCCTGTACCAACATCTTCTCTAACAAACGGCTTTTATCTTTTTCCGTTGTCAAATCAATACCGATTTTTACAACTTCTTTTAATTCTTTTTTCCCTAACATCCTTTTCTCCCGTAACCTTTCTAACTTATAAGTATGGATAAATCCTCTTTTCCTGCATGTATTCCAAGGACTTTTTCTGCACTTCTAAATCTTTTACTTCTACTAAAACAGATGCCTCTATCGCTTTTTCCTGCATTTTCGCATTGAAAATATTCCAATCAATCTGACCACTTCCTACGCTCAAATGTAAATCCGCCACAAGATTATTGTCATTGATATGCATATGTTTTACAAACTTGCTTAATCGTTCCATCCAATCATCAATATCATAACCAAACACCTGCGCATGTGCATAATCAAAACATATACCAAACCTTTCTTCATCCTGCATCTTCTCTGCAAGCTGTGCCAACAAATCCGGTTTCTCATCAAACATGTTTTCCATAAAAACAATTAACTTCGGAAAGTCTTTTAATATCTGTCGCCAGAACTTCTCGTTACGTACCAGCCAGTTTTTCTGATAAAAATCCACTCGAAAATTTGGAATCGTATTGGTATGAAAAACGACACCTCTGATGCCAAGGCGCTCAGCAATCTCCATACATTGACGCACTCTGTGTTCAGAAGCCGTACGAATCACCGGATCGTCACTGTGAATTGTCACATCCAAAAAAGCCCCGTGAAGTGTATCTTTGCTTCTATCTCTATCTAATCCTCGATAAAATGTTACTAGTTCGTCTATCTTCGTTTTATCCTCCAACACCGTCGGACTAAAAAAATCATTATATTCAAAGTATGCCCCATACTGTTTTGCCAACTCCATACTTTCTTTTATACGATTCCGATCCGGAATCAGATAAATGTCTCCCATACTTACCTCACTTTATCCAACTGATATACAAATACATCATTACTCTTGCCCTTTAATGGAATAACACCCACTTCTG
>JAFYQA010000200.1 GCA_017547315.1 Roseburia sp.
AAGTCCCATAGTAGCCTGCTGAATGCTTCGCTTATTAGTCTCTTTCCGCACGATTGTCCAAATAAGATTTTCCACAAGGTTCTGAATCGGAAGCACATCTGCCACCTTAAAATGCAGATACCCTGTATCCTCTTTCGCTCCCGTCAGACAATCAATAACAAAAGAACGAAGCTGATTGTTCTCTGCCTGCATCATGGTAAGTCCATAGTCAAAAAACTCTGGTAATATAATAAAGTTTATTGCCACATCACTCTCTTTGGCTGGATAAATTTCCTGTTTTGCTGACTGACTGATAAAAAGAAGTTCGCCTTTTTGAAGTTCTACGTCAGTTCCATTAATCACGTGATGTGTACTTCCTTGACACATGTACACCACTTCTACGAAATTATGAGTGTGAACAGGAAAATGTACAAAACGAGTATGTGTGCGAATCCGAATGAGTTTTCCATCATCTAATAATTTTTCTGCATCTATATGAAAACCATCTTCTGACTCTGAATCTTGATCTGTATAAATTTCTTTTTCTATATCTCTTTTTCCACTACGCAAACGTTCCTCTTCTGGCGTAACCTTGCGTAAAATTTGAAGTAATTCTTTAGTCATATGTCACCTCTTTAACACTACATATTATAACACTTCTTTTTTATAATACAAAAACAAAAAAATCATGTACTTACATCTCTATAAGCACATGATTTCGTTTTTCCTTTTTTGCTCGCGAAGGCGCATATAACACCTATTTTCATCTTTTCGTAACTTCCCCAAAAATCTACGTACCAATTACGTACCAATTTCTGTAGTAATTACATAAAGATATATCGACTTTTATCGTTTTCAAAAACCGCTCTAACCCTTGAACAATCAAGCTTTATTGGACTTCATAGAGATATAGAAACTTGTATCGGAATCGTCAATTTATAACGATACCTAATTTCATTTTTCTATATTCTCCTTTCAAAACCCTTGATTTTTAAGGGTTTGTGGTGTTTTCTACTGTGCCATTTGTTATATCAGCTAGACAACATTGATTATTCCTTCCTAGTAGAATCCATAAAATAGCACAGTAACTATATCACAAAACTAAAGCTTCTTCAATAAAATCTTTCGTTCTAACTTTATATCTTACGCTGCCGCATTTGCATTAATCCGATCAATAACCTTCCTAATCCCCATCCATACTGTCAGGTCAGTAAATATCTCTACTACACTACCCTTATCGGTAAATGGCGATTCTTGTAATACTGATAAATCTTTCATCATACCATTGTGTACAATATACTCAACAATCTGATTCACAAAGTAAATCTGTCTACTATCAAGATTTGTATCATTGAGGAACTCTGAAAAAGCTTCTTTTGCAGCATTCATATCCAGTCCCACAATCTCTCGAACGAACTCTCCCAATGGTTTATGACCGTATTCCTTTTCGTAATCATCTTTAGAACCAATTTCCTTCCAAAGAATCTGTTCCAGAGTTTTAACATCCGTCTCTGTCAAAGGCTGATTGGTCTTAAG
The DNA here is from genome assembly GCA_017547315.1 of Roseburia sp. The sequence continues at coordinate 1,516 of JAFYQA010000200.1, forward strand.
TTTAGCAATTGCAATATTATTTTGATGCTGACGAATATAGAACTCAGCCTTTGCCTTATAATTCTTTAATTCATCGTTTTCAAGTTCAGAATCGTTCCACTCTGTAGACAAAATCTCATCTGTGAAATCTGTATCGTACTTGATGATACCTTTTGGAAGGTACTTCATCAGATTACGCAAACTTACTCTGATATGCTCAAATTCATCAATTCCAGCATTATCTACATAGTCTGTATGCAAAATCTTATTAATAAGTTCTGACTGCATCTGTATTTCAGGAATATTGGCAACACTGGCAATCCCTTCCACCTTTTTAAAAAGGTCACTTCTGTGTCGTCCATATCCTTTTCCCGCTAAAAATGCTAATTCCATTCCATACATCAAAGCATCAAAACGAACTGCGCTTGCTTCATCCCCATCAGGCATGATAAGTGGTGCCAATTCCTCGCGCACCATCAAAGTATCTTCAAATGTAATCGTTTGATAATTCGCCTCGACAGAATAGGTGTCTACATACTTAAGATGTTGCCTTACTGCAAAGTTTTCACGATTCAACTCTTGCACTTTGCCAGTCATCATTTCAACAAGCTTCTTTCTGTATGCAATAAGTCTGTCTATCTGATACTCAATACTCTGAAGCTTATATGCAATTTCAAATTTAAGGGAGAAAATAGCTCCCTGAAGAGCAATCATATTAGCAGTAGGTCTTCCCTGATTCATACGGAAAAATTCGAAGTTTCCACAGAAATCAAAGATATAGAATTTTCCTTTATCTTCTCCATCCATAAGACCTGGACAAAGTCTGGTACCACGGCCTATCATCTGCCAGAACTTAGCTTTGCTCATAACCTTCTTAAAAAACACAAGATTCAATACTTCCGGTACGTCAATACCTGTATCAAGCATATCAACCGAAATAGCAATCTGAGGCATTTTCTTTGGATCAGAAAATTCATCAATCGCGCTCTGTGCATAAGTCATATAATTATCAATAACCTTTGCAAAAGGCTGCCCATTTTTACTTAATTCCGGATACTGCTTATTAAATATCTCCAAAATCTTTTCTGCATGGTCATGATTCTTTGCGAAGATAATCGTCTTACCTATTTTCTGCCCATAGTCCACCTTAAGACCATCCTGCATAAGGACATGAAGAACTTGTTTAATAGTATCCTCATTAAAAATCCATGTGTTTAAAGCGGACGAATTTATTCTCTCTGGTAATTCTCCATCTTCAAATTCAAAAGTTTCTTCATAGGCTGCCTTATCTTCTTCTGACAGCTCGTCATAAGCAATACCTTCTTCTATGAATTTCAGTTTTGTTTCAACCGTAGTAAAGTCTATAAGATAACCATCCTTTACAGCTTGCGCTAGCTCATATCCATAAGTTGGCACACCATTTTCTAAATCAAATATTCCATAAGTATTCTTATCAATCTCATCCTTAGGCGTTGCTGTAAGTCCCACTAATGGAGCATCAAAATAATTAAATATATCTCTATATTTGTTATAAATTGATCTATGCGCCTCATCACAGATAACAAGATCAAAATGACCACAAGTAAATAACTTACCATTGTCATCCTTAACAGAATCGATACAGTTCATCATAGTCTGATATGTAGAAAAAATGCAGTGTGCGGTATAATTATCTTTTTCCTCCACAAGATTTGAACATGACAAATCAGGCAAAAGATTTACAAAATTTCTTTTTGCCTGTGTAACCAACGAATTACGATCTGCAAGGAACAGTATATTCTTAATCCATCCTGCATCTAAAAGGACTTTGCATAATGCAATAACAGTTCTTGTCTTGCCAGAACCAGTAGCCATAACAAGAAGTGCCTTTCTACGATTACGTTTATCAAAAGCATCACACACCGCCTTGATAGCACCTTCTTGATAATAACGACCTGCAATCCCCTTATCTACAGAGATATTGCCAAGACTTGTCTTCATTGTCTGAAGATTAAAAAGCTTCTCTAAATCTCTTTTAGAGTAAATAACAGCAACCTTTCTCTCTGGATACTGATTATCAATCATTCTTGTTTCAAAACCGTTAGTGAGAAATACTACCGGTCTTCTCTTATACTGTGCTTCAAGCAAATCAGCATATAGTTTAGCCTGCTGTCTTCCTTTGGCAACATCTACACAAGTTTTTTTTGCTTCTACAACCGCAAGAGGTCTATGACTATCATCATAAAGTACATAATCTGCAAATCCCACCTCTGATTTATTTGGCATACCCGGAAGTTCGACCTCGTTAATCCAATCTTTTCCTTCTGTCCAACCAGCATCTAACAGCATAGCATCAATGTAGATTTTTCTTGTCTTATACTCTGATAAATCAAGAGGCTTTGGAACATAGGTCTGCTGCTGCTCTGCACGTTTTGCTGTAAGTTCTTCTTTTAGAGCTTTATTCTCCGCAATTAACGCTTGCAAATTCACATCATCATCTGAAGATTTTGCTACAGTAGGTTCCTCATAAGTCTCAGTCAATAGACTCACATCATACTGTCGTTCTTCGTAAGAATCAGAATAGCAATACGATACATAATCCATAAAGATAAACAAATTCTGTAAGCATAAAACAGCTTCATCTTCTGATATCTTTCTACCGTTATGTGCAGCACGGTTACCAATCTTACGAATTAAATCAAGGCGTTTCCATAAAGCATCATCTACAAGATCATGAAACTCTTCTGTACTCATAAGACTTATCAAATTGTCCTGATATGGCATCTCCAAAGACTTGTCCACAGAGTACATCCATTTTATTGCAAACTCCATCGCACGACGGCAATTAATCACACTAGATTCCATGTCAATCTTAAGAATCTTCTCCGCAGCTATTGCTACATCTGAAAAACTATTGAATTTTGGTTCTTGTTTCAAAAAATCAAAGTTGGTCATAATAAAACCTCCTAGTCAA
>JAFYQA010000018.1 GCA_017547315.1 Roseburia sp.
AGTGTTCGGAACGGACTTTCCTCTAGTGCACTATCTGTAATCTGATATTTCATAGATAACATAGCCGAAAACAATGGCGTCGCACCATTATAGCAATAGAAATTCTTACCGCCTTCCATACCGATATACTGATAAATATGACTCACATCAATATTCATTAATGAAGAAAACTGTGTCGCTGATGGAAAGTTATAAAAAGCAGAATCATTTTTCGTCCGGCGCTCCATCTGTTCTACACGATAAAATACTGCTCCCGTGTCACTGAATGCAATTTCCCTCTCTTTGGCAATCTCTAATACATTTTTATAATCTTCGTATCCTTCCATATATGAAGTACGGCTGGTCGTTCCCAATCCTTCCATATCAAAATGTATGGTAAATTCCATCATTATAAACAACAGAATCAACTTACCCATTAACAATCTGGTACTCTTTTTTCCTAGCACAAACAAAACAAATATCAGACCATAACACAATAGGAAAATAGCAGTGATATCAAACTGGTTGAATCCCACTCCAAGGAACGAAAAACCACTTTCTGCTTCTGCCACAAACTCATGCTCTTCTGCCAAATCTGTTCCACTATATGTTTTAAATGCCGCAAGTAGCAATACAAAATCAACGGCTAACGCAACCAGTACCTGCCACCATTTCGTTTCCTGAATATATATATATGCTTCATAACTAATTACTATTAGTAAAAATATGTAAAGAAACGCCTGTCTGCCCGGTAGTAAATCCGGTGCATCCAAACCATGCCAAATAAATTCCAATATATTATTTGCAAAACTAATATACAAAAGTGCAATCAAAAGCAAACGCTTTACTTTCTGCTGCCAAGGGATGACACCATTTAATACATATAACACCAAAAGCAGTAACACAAACACGCCGCAATATAGATTCGGCCAATGTGGTACCTGTGTCGTATTACTTACAGCCGCAAGCATATGTCTGCTTACTTGTGCCATCAAGTTATAGTACCACTCCATCGTCTCTGGGAACTTAATCGTTCCAGAGCCGCTTCCACCTAAAATAATCGCTTCCGGGATAATCAAAATTGCTCCCGTACCGCCAGCTAGCAGCGAGTACCATGCAAAATTAAAGATTGCTTTTATTTTTCCCCCATCCTGCTCCAACCAAATAATGCCAAAATACAGAACAAGAAAAATACAAATCATAATGGAGATATAATAATTCGAGATAATCGACAGCGCTAACGTCACATAATAAAGTCTGCCATCACCTTCTTTTACCAAACGCTCCACACCAAGGATAATAAGTGGAAGTAGCACGATACAGTCTGTCCACATAATATTCCATGAATACGCCGCTACATAGCCGGACAAAGCATATGCCGTCGCAAAAACGCTCAACGCCATGTCATTCATTTTATAGTGGCATTTCAAATAGTAACCAAATGTCAAACCACTTAGTGACAATTTTAGCAACGTCAGTATCATCATAAATTCTAACACAAACTTCGACGGACATAACAATAACAGCCAGTTTAACGGGCTTGCCAGATAATAAGCATAAAGCGAAATAAAGTCCGCCCCCAGGCCAATATCAAACGAATACATCAAACTCTCACCATTCTGCAGTTTCTCGCGCAACTCCGAGAAAAATGGTGCATACTGATGATACATATCTACTTTTAAAATACTACGGTCTCCAAAAGGATAGATTCCGTGGTCAATACAGACGACGATTCCGATAAATAATGGTATCATAAACGCCATGATAAGTGGCAAACGTTCTTCCCATTTTGACCAGTCTTTTCTTTTCGACCGTTTTGCAATCTGCTTCATCTCTACTCCTCGTTATCAAATAAATAATAATACTGAATGCTCTGATATAAGCGCAATCCATCGTCTTCGGCAGCAACATTACTAACCGTTCCGTCTGCAAGTTGTACCTGCATCGCAGAAATGACAGGATACGTACCCTCTAATTCCTGTAAAAAATTCTGGTAAGCATAAGTATTTATACCTGCTGCTTCAAACATTTTTGTCCCCAAATAATTTAAACTAGTATCCACTCCTGTCGCTTCTTCGATATCAAAATTCGCCCAAACCACATAAGGCACTTCATATCGCGTCAAAAGTTCCTCATTCGTAAAGTTCTTTACATTCCCGCCATTTAGCTTCACAAGTGGTCCTGCAACCGCGTCATTTGGCTGATGGTCGCCGAAAAATACAATCATAGTATCTTCTTCCACCTGCGAGAAATAATCCACCAAACGGGCAAATTCTGCATCAGACACTTTCATTAACGATAAGTACTGTTCCACTGGAAGATTTTTCAGACCATCTACTGTAATATCCGGTGTAAAATTGGCATATTCATCGGTATAACCGCCATGATTCTGCATCGTTACATTAAACATAAATAATGGCATTCCCTCTACTTTTTCTTCATATATCTGAATCATCTTATCCACACATGCAGCATCTGAAATATAGGTTCTCAACTTATTCTGACGGTCGTATTCGTTCATAAAAATACTACGATCAAATCCTAACATTGGATAAATCGTATTTCGCTCCCAACCAGATGCGTGATACGGATGCGCCGCTACTGTATAATAACCCATTTCTCTAAGATGCAACGGAATCGACGGAATCTCTTCTATCAAATACTGCTGGTAAGGAATACTTCCCTGAGGCAAAAATGCCATACTGTTCCCTGTTAAAAATTCAAACTCTGAATTGGCAGTATTACCACCACAAACAGACACCTGCAGGTTTCCCGTAATCGTATTCTCTGCCCCTTGCTGCAAACTGTGAATGAACGGCATGTAATCTTCGCTGGCAGTAAAATCTGCTACCGATGCCATATCGGAAAATGCCTCATTCATGACCACAATAATATTAGGCAAAGAAACTCCTTCGCCATTTTCCTCATCACTTATGCTTTCATATTCTTCTAAAATCGCTTTTATTTCTTCTCTGTCATATCCTTCCGGCTCATCAATCGACATATACGCCAGATTCATCGCAAACGTCACCGCAATACCATTCACATCCGTCATATACACCGGTGTAAACAAAAACGGATACAGATAATTTCTCGTCTGAAAATCTTCATCTTGTAATTTTCCCACAAAACTAGTCAATATCATCACAGATAGCCCTGCCGGAATCAGACGCATTGCCAGTCTTTTTCCATTTTCTTTCCAGTCAAAGGTCTCTTTTTTCAATACCAGTGCCGGGAAACGCAGCTTCACAAACTGTAATGCCACTATCAATACAACAAAAAGACTGCTAATCAGTACCATGCGTTTATCCGGTGTCAAATCATAGTTAGACGCTACACTTGCTGCCGTCTGAATCGACATAAAATCCCACGGTACAATCGGGTTTGTGCGGAATTTTACCACATACGTATTGGCCAGACCAAACACCATCGCTGCAATTAATTCCAAACGCAATGCCAGCCTCGCTCTCCCCGTCACAAAAAATAAAATCCCTGCAATCAATTCAAATAAAAAGATATTAAACCACATTGCCTTGGTTCGTACTTCTTCAAATGGATTGTGGCCATACCACTCCATCAAAAGAAATGCCAGTACCGGGATTATCAAAAGTGCTATAAGGCCGATTTCCCTCTCAGTATATGCTTTTTGTCTGTTTACTTTCTCAAACTTTGCTTTTTGACTCTTAGCTGTTGTTTTCTTCATAAAATCCTCGTTAATATCTATCCAATATAAACTATGCTTTCATTATTCCTATATATAATCTCTACCAGAATTACAATTTCATCCGTGTGTTTCTACTTTTACACCCAAAATCTCAATTCATATAATTTTGATAAACCAAAAAAGGACGCACTAAAACATTTGACATTTTAGCACATCCTTCTTTTGTTTTAAATGGTTTTCACAGAAATTTCAAAAATCTTAAGGATTTTTTGCTATGCTATCGCATTTGCAATTCTCTCACTAGAGACTTTCCGCAAATTCTTCAATCACAGCAATCGTCTCAAGGTAAGCGTCTTTTACCGCCTCAAACAAACTCTCATCTTCAAGTGGCACTCCACCTCTAACTGCCTCTGTCATCTCATAACTAGCTTCATATAAGTTTCCAAAACCTAAATTCTGACTGACTCCTTTTAATGTATGAATATAGAGAAATACTGCCTTATCATCCCCTGCTTTTCTCGCCTCACATAACATCTGATAAGTTGGATCTTCTAAAAATTTCACTACATATTTGGTGATTCGCTCATCCTTTGTCAATCTGGCAGTCACTTCCTCATAATCTCCACCAATTTTTTCATAACACTCTTGTAACGTCATAGTACCTTAAACCCACCGCAAACGCGGCCCTTCCTTTTCTTCTTGTCAATACGATATCTTGTCTAAGATGCCTGTTAAGTGTGCTATCGTTACTCCATAATTAGTCATTGGAATCTCCTGTGTTCTCGCCCGGTCAATACGACTCATGATGTACTTGCGGTTAAACATACAGCCACCGCATTGAATAATCAAATCATATCCGCTCAAATCTTCCGGAAAATCCGTACCGCTTACCATGTCTACGGTCAACGTATCCCCGAAACGTTTCCGTAGCATATTCGGTATTTTTACCCGTCCGATATCTTCTGATAATGGCGCGTGAGTACAACATTCTGCAATTAATACTCTCGACTGTGCATGCAATCGTTCAATCTGCTTTGCTCCTTCGATATAATACAGCAAATCCCCCTTATGAGCCGCAAACAATACCGAAAAAGAAGTCAGCATGCTTTCTGCTGGTTTTAATTCATACACGGTCTTAAATACCTGTGAATCCGTAATAATCAATTTCGGTGGATTCTTCAACTGCTCCAATGCCTGTGCCATTTTGTCTGTGGTAACTGACATGACAATACATTTTTTATCCAACAATTCTCGAATCGTCTGAACCTGTGGCAAAATCAATCGTCCCTTTGGGGCCTGAATATCCTGTGGCATAACGAGCATTACCACGTCTGATTCCGCTACCAAATCCCCCGTAATAAAACGCGAACCGAAATCTTCTGGTATTTTTCTCGCTAACGCTTCTTTTACTTTTTCAATCCCCTCGCCGGTTTTTGCACTAATAAATAATGGTTCTTCCTGTATCGCTTCTCTAATTGCTTTTACCAATGTCTCATCCGTTGTCATGTCAATCTTATTCATGATAGCCACAACAGGTGTCTTTTTCTTGATAAAATAATCATACCACTCTATTTCGAGAGAAATGTCGCAATTTGTCGATACAGCAAAAAGAATCACTGCAATATCGCATTTTTCGGCAGCGAGTTTTGTCTTTTCCTTGCGAGCTTCGCCTAAAATTGTCGTATCATCAAATCCTGCTGTGTCGATAAGAACACATGGACCGAGCGGATGAATCTCCATTGCTTTTGTTACTGCATCGGTAGTAGTTCCCTCTACCTCTGATACGATGGACACATTCTGCCCTGTCAAAGCATTAATAAAGGAGGATTTTCCACTATTTGTTTTTCCAAATATACCTATGTGCAGTCTGTTTGCACTTGGTGTTTCATTTAAGCTCATAAAGTCTCCTTAAAATCTGAAATCTCTCTTTCCTTCCGCGATATTGTGAATGTATTCTGTCGCAGTCTTTTTCACTTTTGGATTCGGAATGTTTTCCAATTCTTTTTCAATTAATTTCATACCGATTTCTTTGGTTTCTGAACTTGCATAATCTTCTAAGTATTCTTTTAAAGTCATCAAGGCATTTGGATGACAGCAATTCAAAATCTGCATATTTTTGCAAAGTGTCATGAAACGGTCACCGGTTCTACCCTCTCTGTAACATGCAGTACAGAAACTTGGAATATAGTCCATTTTCATCAGCCAGTTTACTACTTCATCCAGTGTTCTATTATCGCTGACATCAAACTGTGCACTGGTTACATCTTCTTCCACTTCCGGCTCTGCGTAACCGCCAACGCTTGTTTTTGATGCACCACTAATCTGAGATACACCAAGTGGTAATACTTTTTCACGCACTGCCTGTGACTCTCTAGTAGAGATAATCATACCTGTATATGGCACTGCAATACGAATCAATGCACAGATTTTTGCAAAAGTATCATCATCAATACCATTATCAAAAGTATCTGGATCGATATCATCTGCACGTTTTAAACGTGGCACACTGATTGTATGTGGTCCAACACCATGCACTGCCTCTAAATGTTCTGCGTGCATCAAAAGTCCTGCGAACTCGTAACGGTATAATTCCAAACCAAACAATACACCTAATCCTACGTCATCGATACCAC
>JAFYQA010000201.1 GCA_017547315.1 Roseburia sp.
AGAAAGCAGAGACCGAACCTTTTCCGTTCGTCCCTGCCACATGAATATATGATATATTTTTTTCCGGATGATTTAACTTCTCTAACATAATTTTGGTAATCTCATTACCCGTGAGATTACCAAATCTTCTACTATTCTGAATCCTATCCACTACTTCTTCGTAACTATATACTGTCCTTATCATATCTGTACCTTTACTCATACACTATGTTTATTTCCCACTAATCTGCAAATTTCGCACATCAAACACAATTCCTTACCTCTTTCTATTGCTTACGTATGCACAGTTCTCTGCAAGACATTCCTTGTAAATTATATGCTACATGGTAAAGTAAGCTGTCACCAACTCCACCATATTCTGCTGGTCACATTCTGCCATTAATTCTCTTGCGGAATGCATTGCAAGTAAAGGAATTCCGATATCTACTGTCTTCACTGGTAATAACGCAGATGCAATGGAACCTAATGTACCACCGCCCATAACATCGGAACGATTCACGAATTTCTGATAAGAAATCTCTTTTGCCTTACATATCTGCTCAATAATACTTACCACTTCACAATCTGTCGCATAAGATTGTGAACATGCTTCTTTGATGCAAAGTCCTTTTCCTAAAACCGGCTTATTGGTTGGGTCCATTTTGCCTGCATAGTTTGGATGTAAGCCGTGTGCTACGTCCACAGATAAAATCATACTGTTATAAATAGTTGCATCCACTTCTTCTTTACCTGTTTCACGTAAAATACGACCTATCATATCATGAAGTAAAATTGACGCTGCCCCTTGTTTTGAGCGGCTACCAATCTCTTCATGATCAAAAAGCGCAATCATATTCATACCATCTGTACGTTTACTGTTAATCACAGCAGATACCAATGCTGCACATGAATTCAAATTATCCAAACGTGGTGCTGAAATTAATTCATCCTTTAATCCTACCAACTGTGGTTTTTCGTCACAGAACACTGTAAGTTCATAATCTAAAATATCTTCTTTTGCAACACCAAGTTCTTCTGCCACAAAATCCATAAAATATGCTCCGTCCTGCTCACTGCCTAATAAACCTGCAATTGGAAGCAATTCGGTCTGTTTATTTAACTCCACGCCTTTATTCACCTCACGATTCATATGAATCGCAAGATTTGGAATGGTAATATTCTTCTTCGAAATAAACTGACGTACTTGTGGATGGAACACATCTTCACTACGGACTACAACACGACCTGCCACACCAAGCGGACGATCTAACCATGTATTTAAAATTGCTCCTCCATATACTTCAATGTTAATCTGAGCATAACCATTATTTTTCATATCACACGCTGGTTTGATACGCAAACATGGAAAATCTGTATGTGCTGCTGCAATGCGAACTGCAGGCTCTTTCGTACCCCACACTTGTGGCAGTGTAAATGCAAATAATGTAGTATCATAATGGTTTATAACATACTTACCACCCATCTGAAGGTTCCATTTTTTGCCATAATCTAATTTTTCAAAACCAGCTTTTTCTAAACGTTCCTGACATGCAGAAACTGCATGTGCTGGTGATACACCTTTTTCTAATAAATCAAATAAAATCTGTGTCTCTGTCATTTTTCTCTATCCTTTCTATAGCGCCGAACAGGATTTTATCCCTCAACAATTTGTAATCCGGCATAATGTCTTCGCATCTTCTTAATCTCAATTCGCAAATTCTTAAAAATCTGCTTACACAAAACTATCATAACATAAAATGTAAAACTTTAAAAGAATTCTAAACTATGTTACAATATTTTTATCCTTCGAAGGCAAGAAAATTTTACCGAGGTTATTATGATTGCATTAAAATTAGCAGAAGTCAGAGTATTTATGAATAAACTACTCTGTACCGAAACGTTTGACAATTTTTTACTACAGGAAGCAACGATACAAGGAAGTATCAGCTATCACATAGAAGGCACTCTACATAGAGACTTTTACTCTGAGGACGAACTAGAACAAGAACATCTAGGCGGTCTTAGTTTCATTCCTTATGGAAAAGTCCGTACACAATGTTTTGATTTAATCAAAGGAAAACGTACACCTTCTTTTTTTAAGTTCGTATTACTGCTTTCTCCTTCCAACTTAGAAAAAACCTTGCAACAGAGTGCATCTTCTCTCACAACTGCGGATGTGTCTGCTGCTTTTATTAATTTAAAATTCCAAAATAACAGTTTGCTTTTGACTACCGGTATTTCTTACCGGACCTTTACCGTTGATAAAAGCCTTGACCATGAATGGGACACTTTAATAAAAAAATTCCTCAAAAACCATGAAATTGTTTTTGAGGAACTTTAGCCGTTCGTATAAAATTAGCAGGTGGAATGAAGTAAGAATCCTCATTCCACCTGTTTTTACATCTCAATACGTTCTTTGATATAAGCTAACACTTCTGTTTTAGGTATTCCAAGCGTTAGGGAAAGTTCACTATAAAGTTCATTCTCCGCTGCTTTTAAATACTTCTCATCCAAAGCTGTCACTTTCTTGCCTTGTGCGGTTCGCTCTTTCTTACGAAAATACAATGTTTTAATCATACGAACCCACTCATTATAATCGCAGGTTCTTATAGCCTCTTTATACATTGCCTCTCGCTGCTTATCATTATCCACCCACATCTGCTCAATTTCAGGCATCTGTTGGATTAGTTCTTCTGCCGCTTCCCTTGTTATAACCTTACGCATAACCACTTTATCATTGTCAGTTGGCACATAAATCTTGCCTGAACCATTTTCAAGTTGGCGAAGTACATAATAAAGTCTGTCCTTACTTGCCCCTGGTATATCCACCTGCGAAATATCCTCCACCTGACATACCCCTTTGCTTCCATACACAATGTATTCACCAATTTCAAACATATCGTCTACTGACTCCTTTCTAAACTAAGTTACAACAAACGCAACTTCTACAGATGTTATCACACTTTATATTCTATATATTAACATCTTTCTCTTTGAAATGTCAGTAAATTGTTTGTCTTTCACTTAATTTTATGAAAACTACACAATATCTGGCTATCCGATATTTGGTTATTTTTTCTACCTTTTATTTATAGATTCTATTTCTTAACATTTTGGAAATCACATATAAAAAGACACCTGCTTACCGGTGTACTTATGTAAGCAAATGCCTTTTAAACTATTATCGATTACTTGTACTGATGGATTCAATCGCAACTGCACCACCACGTACTACTTCAATATACTTGTAATTAGTACTCAGCAGTCTAATTAAATCATTATTCTTGCTCTCAGTCAGCATACATTCTAATAACACACTGTCTGGTCCCACATCTACCACTCTGACATGGCCATGTTCATCAAATGTCTTTGCAATCTGAAATACTTCTGATTTCTGTGAAGCATCAATTTTTGTTACCTTAACAAATAAAATCTCCTTCATGTGAATCGGTACATTTGTAAGGTCCATTACTTTGATTACTTCAATCATGCTGTTCAACTGTTTCTTAATCTGCTCAAAAGTCACATCGTTACTTTTTACACAGATTGTCATACGAGACACCGTCTCATCCTCTGCGGTGCCAACAGTCAAACTTTGCAAGTTATAACATTTACCTGAAAAAAGTCCAGCAACTTTTGCTAATACACCCACCTGATTTTCTACATAAAGCGCAATCCATCTATCCCTCATGTTAGTCAATCTCCTTTTCCACTCAATTTCTCACTTCGAACTATTTAAGTTTCCTCTTTTCAGACTACGTGGTCTTAAACCCACTCATTTTTGCAGTCCTCATTATTTCAAGATCATCTCACTCATCGGATTACCGCCCTTCACCATTGGAAGAACCAGTTCTTCAGAAGAAATAATAAATTCGATTACCGTTGGAGTGGAGTTATTGGCTTTCGCCTGCTCTAATGCTGCTTCAATATCCTCTGTTTTCTCTACACGAATACCTAATGCACCATAGCTTTCTGCCCATTTTACAAAATCCGGTTCGTATGGCGGACAAAGCTCGCTTGGTCCCTTACAATTAGCAGGACAACTTCTTCTGCGACGCAGACAAGTGGCCTCGTAACGTTCTCCGTAGAATAACTGCTGCATCTGACGAACCATTCCCAAATACTGATTATTCAATAAGATTACGATAACCGGAGCTTCCTGCACCATCGCAGTCGCCATCTCCTGCATATTCATCTGGAAACCACCATCGCCGGTAACACAGATAACTGTCTTATCACGATTCGCAATCTTAGCACCTAATGCTGCCGGGAAACCAAATCCCATCGTACCAAGACCACCAGAAGTAATCATACGATGCTTGTCCGTAATATTTAAATACTGCGTAGCCCACATCTGATTCTGTCCTACGTCAGTTACATAAATCGCCTCATCAAAGACCTTATTCACACCTTCCATAATCATCTGTGGTGTCATACCATGGTCACGACTCATCTCTAATGGATTCTCCGCATCCCATGCATTAATCTGCGCCTGCCACTCAGCAGTATCTTTTGCCTCTGCCCACTCTACTAAATGTGTCAGAGCAAGCTTCGCATCTGATACAATTGGAATATCTACGACAACATTTCGAGATATAGACGCCGTATCTACGTCAATATGTACAATCTTTGCTTTCGGTGCAAACTCATTCAAATCACCTGTAATACGGTCATTGAAACGAGTTCCTATTGAGAACAACAAGTCACATTCACTAACCGCTTTATTCGAAGCATATTTTCCATGCATACCTGTATTACCAATGTACAATGGGTGGTTCGTAGGAAGCACACCTTTTCCCATAATCGTGGTAACTACCGGAATGTTCATCTTTTCTACAAATTCCTGGAACTCCTTGCTGGCTTTTGCTGCCAAAACACCGCCACCTGCAAGAATCAATGGACGTTTTGCATCTTCTAATAAACGATAACCTTTTTTTAGCTGACCAATATGTACCGTCTTAATCGGCTTATAGCTTCGAATATTCACTTCCTTTGGATACTCTGCTGGCCCCATAGCAGTCTGAATATCTTTCGGCAGGTCAATTAAAACAGGTCCCGGTTTACCGGTACTTGCAATGTGAAAAGCCATCTTAATAATCTTACCAAGTTCTGCTCGATCATGAACCGTTACACCGTACTTGGTAATACTTCTCGTCATACCAACAATATCTACTTCCTGAAAAGCATCATTACCAATCAGATTACGAGGAACCTGACCTGTAAAGCACACCAACGGAATATTGTCATAATGTGCATCTGCAAGACCTGTCATAATATTTGTCGCACCCGGTCCGCTCGTAACCAAACATACCCCTACTTTTCCGGTAGACTTCGCATAACCTTCTGCAGCATGAATCAATCCCTGCTCATGTCTTGGAAGCACCACATCAATCGTTCCCTGTTTATATAATTCATCAAAAAGGTCTGTAACCGTACCGCCCGGATAACCAAAAACGGTATCTACCCCTTCTTCCATTAACGCTTTAACAAATAATTCTCTTCCTGCTATACTCATATATTTTACGCCTTTCGTAAAAATTATTTCACACGCTCATATTTGTAAAAATAATACTCTAAATCAAAGTATGTCTGTTCTTCACTATCTGCTGTAATCTTCCATTCTGGAAGTTCGTCTAAATTTGGGAAATATGCATCTGCATCATAAGCAAACTCTACCTTCGTAATATGTGCCACATCACATTCATCCAATAGCTGACGGTAAATTGTCTCACCACCTATGACATAAATATCCTCGCTTGGATACTTTTTCAACTCTTCACGAAGGTCTTCTAAAGAATGTAATACAATTGCATCCTTCACCTGATAATTCTTATCTCTCGTCAACACAATATTCGTTCTATTCTTAAGTGGAAGTCCGTTTGGAAAACTCTCCAATGTCTTTCTGCCCATTACCACAACTTTTCCTGTCGTAGTCTCGCGGAAAAACTTCTGGTCTGCCGGAATCTTCACTAATAATTGATTTTTATTACCGATTGCCCAATTCTGATCAACTGCTGCAATTAAATTCATGTTCTATGCTCTCCTTCTACTCTCGTTGCACTCTAATATCCTAATATTCAGATCTGTTTTCTGCCAGCAGAAACAGTTCTGACTGTCAGGATATTCTCGTCGCTTATCGCTTATATAGCGATTGGAATATTTTTAATCTGAGGACCAGTCACATAATCCTCGATAATAATATCTTTTGTAGTAAACTGATAAAAATCCTTAATCTCCGGATTCAATCGTACCTTCGGTGCCGGATACTGTTCACGTTCAATCAATTCCTTAATAATCGGCACATGTCTGTCATAAATATGTGCATCCGCAATCACATGAACCAACTCGCCCACCTTCATATCGCAAACCTGTGCTAACATATGCACTAATACCGCATACTGGCAAACATTCCAATTATTAGCTGCAAGCACATCCTGTGAACGCTGATTCAAAATCGCATTCAGCGTCAATTTATCATCACCCGGTTTGCTTGTTACATTAAAAGTCATGCTATATGCACATGGATATAAATGCATCTCATGCAAATCCTGATGTACATAAATATTCGTCATGATACGACGGCTGAACGGATTATTTTTCAAATCATAAATCACCCTGTCTACCTGGTCCATCATACCTTCTTTGTACTGGTGCTTCACACCGAGCTGATAGCCGTATGCCTTACCTATCGAACCAGTCTCATCTGCCCATTCATCCCAGACTGTACTATTCAAATCGTGAATATTATTCGACTTTCTCTGCCAAATCCAAAGCATCTCTTCCACACAAGTTTTAATCGCTGTCTTACGTAATGTAATAGCAGGGAACTCCTTCGACAAATCATAGCGATTGACGACACCAAACTTCTTAATCGTGTAGGCACTTGTACCGTCCTCCCAATGTGGACGAACTTTCTCTCCTTCTGTGCTGGTGCCATTCTCCAAAATATCCTTACACATGTTTACAAAAATCTGATCTGCCAGGCTCATAATTCCCTCCCTCATTCCTGCTTCTTTTAACGTAATAACTATTCAGAGTACCATTCGCAAAATCGTCTCTACGAGACTTCCCTTGGCACCAAAGGTGCTACTCATTGTTGACTTCTCGCCAAAGAAATTTTCAAAAATGTATTCATTTTGGCAAGCTAAATGTCTGCTTTTATATAAATTGCCTTGGCTCTGAATAATTATCAAAATATAAATTAATATCTTATTTTATCAAATTTACGGAGATAACTCAAGACTGCAAATACAATTTTATGCAGTAACGTGCCAAAGAATTTCCCGTAACAAAAAACTGACAGTTTTTTCTGTCAGTTTCCTCTTTACACCTTCGGTTTATACTGTATCTCCTTCACCGTGTACACCGTCATAAATGCATCCGGGTCCACCTCAGCCATATACTTCATCAAGCTCTGGTACTCGTCCTTATCCACAATCGTAATAATCTCATGGCGCATCTCCATATTATACGCACCAAATGCCTCATAAATCGTCGCACCACTATGCAATCCATGTAAAATAAACTGTCGCACTTCTTCCTCATGCTTCGTAATAATACACACACGCTTCTTCTCAGTCTGACCAAAAATAAAATAATCCAAAATCAAACCATTAATATACGTACCAAGCACACTTAAAACCACCGTTTTCTTATCATAAACAAACGCCGATGATAATGCTATACACATC